>DASYSV010000216.1:0-3548 GCA_036010185.1 Puia sp. | reverse complement strand
TTTTGGGTGAGCGGTTTCGATATCATTTATGCGTTACAGGATGAGGAATTCGACCGGTCGCAGCAGTTGTATTCGATGCCTTCGTGGTTGGGGAAGGCGCGGGCGCTGCGGGTTTCGGAATTGTTGCACTTGTTCAGTACCTTATTCGTCGTGGCTGCGGGTGTATATGGCGGATTTGGGTGGTGGTATTGGGCGGGTGTGGCGGTTTTTATGGGAATGCTTATTTATCAACATGCTATTGTAAAGCCCGGAGATCTCAGCCGGGTAAATCTCGCCTTTATGACGGCGAATGGGATTGCGAGCGTTATTTTTGCCGTTTTTGTGATCGCCGATCTGTTTTTGTCGAAGGGCCCGGGGGCCTGGGGATCACATTTTAGTAGGATTTAAGCCCTTGGAATGCGCATAATATAAAAAAATGCGTATATTTGGACGATGAAGGAAAGACTCAATTTAACCATTGACGGGGCGTTGCTGGAGGCTATCAAGGCCTATGCCGCAAAGAGGCAACTCAGTGTTTCCGAGCTGGTTGAGGGCTACTTTAAAAAAGTGACGCGGCCGGCGGGCCACAAAAGCATTTTAGAGATCGTCGATCAATTGCCGAAGCCGGCCTTTGATCCAAATGCAGATCTTAAAGAGTTGTTTTACAAGGAACAAGGAGAAAAATATGGCTTTTAGGCTATTCCTGGATGCCAATGTTCTGCTGGACTTTACCCTCAAGCGGCCTGAGTACGAAAGTGCCCGGCAATTGATTGGGTGGGCAGTGGAGGGCAGGGTGGAAGCATTCATTACCCCCGCAATTGTGCACATTACGGGCTATTGGCTGACAAGGGTGTACAAATCCGATCTGGCAAAAAAGCTTTTGTTGGGCTTGCTGGCGGACATACAGGTGATCGATATCGGGCATGAGACAACGATCAATGCCTTGCATTCCAAAATGATCGACATCGAAGATGCTTTGCAATATTATACGGCCTTGCATCATAAATTAGACTATTTCATTTCCAGGGATAAAGGATTGAAGAAAGCGGCTATTCCTGTTTTACCGGTGTATTCGCCTGAAGAATTTCTGAAATGTAATCAATAAGGGATGGCGCGTATCATGGCGATAGATTATGGGGCAAAGCGGACGGGGATCGCCGTTACGGACCCGCTGCAGATCATTGCGACGGGATTGACGACGGTGGAGTCATCGGGGCTGATCGCATTTTTGAAAGAGTATATGCGCACGGAGTCGGTGGAACTGATCCTCATCGGGGAGCCGAAGAACTGGGATGACAGCGATACGCATGCGACGCCACTGGTGAGGCAGGTGATGGTTCGGTTAAGGAAGGAATTTCCGGGGATACCGTTGCAGCCGGTGGACGAACGGTTCACTTCAAAGATGGCGTCGCGGGCGATGATCGATATGGGGATGAAGAAAAAACAGCGCAGGAACAAGGCTTTGGTGGATGAGATAGCGGCCACCATCCTGTTGCAGGAGTGGTTGGAAAGGCATGGTTAATGTTTATATTTGTATTTATGATTTTACCAATTGTGGCATACGGAACCCCGATCCTGCGGGTGGTAGGCAGAGACATCCTCCCGGACTACCCGGATCTGGCCAAATTGATCGAAGATATGTGGGAGACCATGTATTCGAGCAACGGGGTTGGATTGGCGGCTCCGCAGGTCAACCGGGACATCCGGCTTTTCGTCATGGATTCCAAGCAGATATTCGATAACCTCGAAGAAGACGAGAAAGACAAATATCCGGACGGGCCGGGGATCAGGCAGGTGTTCATCAATGCGCATATCGCGGAACTGAATGGAGAAGAATGGGCCTATAACGAGGGATGTCTGAGCATACCCAAGATCCGGGAAGATATTTTCCGCAGTGAGGAGGTGACGCTGGATTATGTCGACGAGAATTTCGAGCCGCATACTTCTACTTTCAATGGCATTACGGCGCGTATCATTCTACACGAATACGATCATATCGAGGGCAAATTGTTCATCGATTATCTCAAACCGCTGAAGCGCAAGTTGCTGAAGGGTAAATTGGACGACATCACAAAGGGCAGGATCAGCGTAGATTATAAGATGAGTTTCCCGCGTTGAGAGGGGAGGCGCGTCGGGTCGGATGGCGGCGCGAGGCGGTCAGTTCGTGAACTGAACCGAATATACCATCGGCAGATAGTTATTCAGAGTTTGCCAGGATTCGCCCCTGTCCGGGGAGAAGAACAGATTGCCGGTGGTCGTGCCGAAGGCCAGCGCATCCCCCGAGCTGGCGAGGGCGTGGCGATAAACGATGTCGAAACAATTCTTCTGGGGCAATCCTTTCCGAAGCTCTTTCCAGCTTTTACCACCGTCATCGGTCCGGCAGATGCAGAGCGCGCCTTTGATCGCGGTGCGGTTGCCGTCGCTGTCGGCCGGCGCGACCCAGGCCTGATCGGGATTGTCTTCTGCCACTGCTATAGCGAATCCGAAACGCGCGGGACCCTCTTGCTCGCTTACTTCTACCCAGCTGTTGGCACCGTCCTTCGACCGGAAGATGCCACAGTGGTTCTGTTGCCAGAGCGTATCGGGGTCGGACGGCGCCGCGACGAGGATATGGGGATCGTGTCCTACGCCTGATTCGGGGTCGGGAAGAAACTCTGCTCGCAAGCCTTTGTTCCGGATCTCCCAGGTTTTTCCGGCGTCGGTAGTTTCGAAAACGCCGGCACAGCTGATGCCGATGTGGATATGATCTTCATTCCGGGGGTCGACGATAATAGAGTGGATACCTGGTAGATCGCGTCCTCCGCCGAACCATCCCGTTTTCCTGGTAGGGTGATTCCATAAGGACTCGACGAGCCGGAAGTTATCGCCGCCGTCGTCGCTGCGAAAAAGGCCGCCGGGATCGGTGCCGATCCAGAGCGTTGTCCGATGATCCTGACTCCGGCCCCCGTGCATCATGGACCAGATGTAGCGGGTCGTCGCCGGTACGCCTTCGTTCACTTCCTCGCCCTCGGGATAGGCGGGGGCGGCCACTTCTTTCCAGGTGATCCCCCGGTCTGCGGACCGATGCAATTTTACTCCCCAATGACCGTGATCGAGACAGGCCCACCAGACATCATTCCGCGGATCGGCATAGGCGATAGAAACGGGCTGCCCTTCGAAAGAAAGGTTTTCCACGTCCCAATGATTGTTCGATTGGTGATAGGCAATCAGTCCTTTTCGGGTGCCCAGCAGGATCGTCTGTTGCATATGATTTAATTTTGAATGGTGATCATCCTCCGGATAAGGCCTGCATGATATAGATCTCGCTGTTTTCTTCGAACGGATCGCTCAGGGCTCGTCTGTCGTTGATCATCGTCCCATCTATAAAGATATTGACATGTTTCCGCAGACACCCCTGTTCATCGAGAATATAGCTGCGTACACCGGGATAGCTGGTCTCCATTTCGCCCAGCACCTGTGTTAGTGTCGTACCCGTCGTTGGGGTATCCCTGAGGGTAGGGAAATATCGTCTGAGCGCATATGTGAATTTCACCGTCGGCATCAGGAAAGTTTGTTATTGTGGCTGGTAT
>DASYSV010000143.1:0-5068 GCA_036010185.1 Puia sp. | reverse complement strand
GCGCATTGGAAGACGATGTTGCACAAAGTGGAGCCGCCTGAAAAAGGCATTCCGCATTTCAGGGACATCTACGTTTCCGATGTCCATGTAGCCAGCGCGCGGAAGGCCATATCCGCTACCGGGCTGGAGCAATCGCTGATCGAGGGCGTGCATATCGACCGCACGACCATCCATGCCGCGACGGCGGGGGATATCGCCTTTGCAAAGGATTGGAACCTGGACCAGGTGGACATTACCGCCAAAGACGGATCGAAATTGCAGATAAAGAATTCTTCCCACGTAACTTTTTAATCCCATGTATAAATATCTTCCCATTCTCCTGTTAGCCGGCCTGGTCTGGCGCGACCAGCGGCCGACGCTGTATATCATCGGTGATTCAACCGTCAAAAATGGCAGAGGCAAAGGGGACGGAGGACTCTGGGGCTGGGGAAATTTTCTCGATGCGTCGTTCGATACTACGCGTATCGCCGTCAGGAACTATGCGCTCGGAGGACGTAGCAGCCGGACCTTTATCACAGAGGGGCATTGGGAGCAAGTTCGTTCGCAGTTGAAGAAGGGCGATTTCGTGATCATGCAGTTCGGGCATAATGACGGAGGGCCGTTGGACGATACAGCCCGTGCGCGCGGCACGATAAAAGGGATCGGCGATGAGACAAAGGATATCTATAACCCTATCATGAAGAAAAATGAAACGGTGCATAGCTATGGCTGGTATATGCGGCAGTACGTCAACGATACTAAGGCTATGGGCGCCACGGCTATTATCTGCAGCCCCATACCCAGGGACATGTTCAAGGACAGGAAGGTGTTGCGTTCATCGGCTGATTATGGCGGTTGGGCGAAAGAAGTTGCCGATGCGACAGGGGCATGGTTTATCGATCTCAACGGTATCATCGCCGATGAGTATGACCGGCTGGGGGCGGATAGCGTGAAGGGGTTCTTCCCGGGCGATCATACGCATACCAACGAGGCCGGGGCACGGCTGAATGCGGCGGCGGTGGTTACGGGATTGCGCGGGCTGAATGGGCTGGCGCTCGACGGATATCTGAAAGACAGATGAAACGATTGGTCATCATATTGTTTTTGGGCGTGGCGTATCGCGCCAGCGCCGGGGATACGCTGGATCTGGCCGGGACATGGCGTTTCAGGATGGACCCGCATGATGTTGGAGAGACACAACGCTGGTTTGCGCAGCCGCTGAAGGAGACCGTGCACTTACCCGGCTCGATGATGCAGAACGGCAAGGGCGACCCTGTCAACGTGAATACCCAATGGACCGCCAGCATCTATGACAGCAGCTGGTTTTTCGACCCCCGGATGGCGAAGTATCGCCGGGCGGACAATCTCAAGTTACCTTTTTGGCTAACACCGCCCAAACACTATCTCGGCGCGGCCTGGTATCAAAAAGACATAGTCGTACCTGTCTCCCGGGCAGGGAGGCACTTCGTGCTGTATCTCGAAAGACCGCATAGCGAGACCACCGTCTGGCTGGATGACAAGCCCATGGGGCGCGAGTATGGTTTCTGTACGGCGCAGGAATTCGATCTGACGGGGCTGCTAACGGCAGGGCATCATGTCCTGACGCTTCGTATCGACAATCGTATAAAAGACATCAATGTCGGACCGGACTCGCACAGCCTCACCGACCAGACCCAGGGCAACTGGAACGGGGTCGTAGGCCGACTCCTGCTGACAGCCCGTTCCGATACCTGGATAGACGATGTGCAGGTGTTCCCGGATGTGGCGGGTAAACGCGCGCATGTTCATCTCCTCATCCGCAGTCTGCATCCTGGCGGTTCGGGAACTATTCGGCTGAAGGCGGAGAGCTTCAACACATCCGAACCCAAACAAAGCGATTCTCTAACGGTAAGCTATACTCTTTCTGAAGGCCGCGATTCTGTCGTAGCCGATCTGCCGATGGGCGAACATCCGCTGTTATGGGACGAGTTCGATCCCGCACTGTACCGGCTGACCGTCGCAACCGCGCATGACAGGCGCACCGTCGAATTCGGTATGCGCGAATTCGGCATCGAAGGGACACATTTCACTATCAACGGACGACTCATCCATTTACGCGGGATGGTGGAGAATTGCGAATTCCCCCTGACGGGTTATGCCGCGATGGACGAAGCGTCCTGGGAGCGCGTATTCCGCATTGCCCGCAGCTTCGGTCTCAACCACATGCGGTTCCATTCGTATTGCCCCCCGGAAGCGGCGTTCCAGGCGGCGGACAGGGTCGGGTTCTATCTTCAGCCGGAAGGACCTTCGTGGGCCAATCACGGCAGCTCGCTTGGGGACGGAAAACCGATCGATCGATTCATCTTCGATGAGACGAACCGGATGGCATATTATTACGGCAACTATGCCAGCTGGTGTATGCTGTCATACGGCAACGAACCACGCGGCGGTCACCAGGTGGAGTATCTGACGCGCTTTATCGACTACTGGAAGGCGAAAGACAGACGCCGGGTATATACGGGGGCGGACGTAGGTATGAGCTGGCCGCTGGTCCCTGCCAACGATTATATGGTCAAATCGGGGCCGCGTGGACTCAACTGGACGTCTCTACCCGAGTCTGAGACCGACTATTCTCCGGCGATACAAAAATTCACCGTTCCATATGTGACGCATGAAATGGGTCAATGGTGTGCGTATCCGGACTTTACCGAGATATCGCATTATACGGGCGTATATAAGGAAAAGAACTTCGAGCTTTTCCAGGAACTGCTGCGCGGGCAGGGCATGGGCGATGAAGCGCGCCGGTTCCTGATGGCCTCCGGCAAGCTGCAGGTTCTTTGTTATAAGGCCGAGATCGAGAAATCGTTGCGGACGAGGGGGTCTGCCGGGTTTCAGCTCCTGTGTCTCACCGATTATTCCGGTCAGGGTACGGCGCTCGTCGGCGTGCTCAATGCGCTGTGGCAGGAGAAAGGGTATGTGACGGCAAAGGAATTCCGGCGATGGTGCGGCCCGACGGTGCCGCTGGTCCGGATGCCCCGGTTCGTCTATACGAGTAAGGACACGTTGTCGGCATCCGTCGAGCTTTATCATTATGGCGCCAAACCATTGCGGCGGGCCGTCATCGATTGGACCCTCCGTAATGAAGCGCACGTCCCGATCGCACACGGCTCGTTCGCACCCATGGACTTCCCCATCGGTAACGACCCGATCGGAACGATCAATATTCCCCTCCATGCCACCGGTCATTTCAAACTCGAAGTCTCCGTCGCCAATACGGCTTATGCGAATGACTGGGATTGCTGGGTGTATCCGGCGGTGCTGCCGACCGTGGCCAACGACGTTTATTACTGCACCTCGCTGAACGACACCGCGCGGCGTATCCTGCAGCAGGGCGGCAAGGTTTTTCTGAACGCCGCCGGCAAGATCGTCAAAGGAAAAGAGATCATCCAGCATTTTACGCCGGTATTCTGGAATACTTCCTGGTTCAAGATGCGGCCGCCCCACACGTTAGGCATTCTGCTTGATCCGAAACATCCGGCCTTCTCGGATTTTCCGACCAGCTATCACAGCGACTATCAGTGGTGGGATGTCCTCTACCAGGCGCAGGTGATGCATCTCGAGGATTTCCCCCCGGGATTCAGACCGCTGGTGCAGCCGATCGATACGTGGTTTTTAAACCGGCGGCTGGGGCTGATCTTCGAAGCGGGGGTTGGGAGAGGAAGACTGATGGTGAGCAGTGCGGATCTCGGACCCGATCTGCCGGCGGATCGCCCGGCGTCGCGACAATTGTATCATAGCATTCTTCACTATATGAATACCGGCCGGTTTCAGCCTGCGTCGGCGGTGAGCCTCAAAGTGGTGAATGATCTTTTTATGACTCCGAGCAGGTTTGTGTGGAACTCCTATACGAAGAGTAGTACGGATGATCTGCGGCCGCATCCGCAGGCTGGCGCGAAAATCGATCGGCGGGCGCTGGTCGGGCGGCATAATGTTATCAATGAAAAGGTCGACCCGCTGAGCTCGTTATCGGTGGGCAACGGGAAATTTGCGTTTACGGTCGACATTACCGGGTTGCAGAGTTTTCCTGAAGCCTATGACAAGGGCGTCCCGTTGGGTACCCAATCGGAATGGGGATGGCATAGTTGGCCGGATTCGGCGGGTTACCGTTTCGGGTCCACGCTTCGCTCGGGATATTCGATACAGTTGAAAAATCCGGCGGTGGATTGGTTTCGCGCAAATCCGCACAGGTTGCAATTGGGCAATATCGGTTTCGAATTGCGGAAGCAGGACGGCAGCCTGGCGGGGCCGGGGGATCTGCAGGACATCCGGCAGGAGCTGGTATTGTGGACGGGCGAGATACGAAGTCATTTTACGCTGGAAGGAATTCCGGTGGATGTTTCGACGGTGGCGCATCCGGACTTCGATGAAGTGGCTTTCCGGGTCAATAGTCCGCTGATCAGGACGGGACGGTTGAAGGTGAGGATACGGTTGCCTTATCCGACGGGAGCATTTGCGGATGGAGGCGACGATTGGGATCATGCGGACCGCCACCGGAGCTTTCTGGTGAACAGCGGCGACAAAGGCGCGGAGATAAGCCACCAACTGGATTCGACGACATATGACCTTCAAATGGATTGGAGCGGCGGGACTATCGCAGAGCATCAGCCGCACTATTTTTTAGTGACGCCTGCGGTGGCGGATAGTTTTAGCATGGGTTGTGCGTTTACGCAGGACCACGAGGCTCGTCCGGCTTCCTGGACAGCAACCAGGAAAGCATCGGCGGACGCATGGAATACCTACTGGACGACAGGGGCGGCGGTGGATTTTTCGGGCAGCACCGATCCGAGGGCCGCAGAGTTGGAGCGGCGTATCGTACTCTCCCAATACCTGATGCGTGTCCAGGAGGCCGGCGATTATCCGCCACAGGAAACCGGTCTCACCTATAACAGCTGGTACGGCAAATTCCATCTCGAGATGCATTGGTGGCATGAGGCGCAGTTCGCACTCTGGGGCCATCCGGAATTATTGGAGCGATCGCTCGACTGGTATTTTCGTGCCGCGCCCGGGGCAGCCGCCATCGCTTCCAGACAAGGATATAAGGGTGTCCGCT
>DASYSV010000188.1:0-19070 GCA_036010185.1 Puia sp. | reverse complement strand
CCTTGGCTAAGATGGAGGAAGCGGCTCCTGACGAAACGCGTCCTTTATTGGCCGCCATGATCTGGCTTTCCAGCAGGCAATTGGTTTCCGCATATTGCAGATCGCCGATGATCTGCGTGTAGATATCCCCGATGGCAGCCTTCGGCGGGAAGAGATTCGAAGTTGAGCTGGTCGGCGTCGTCAGTAACGGAACTGATCCGAAACTCCTAACGAGCTCGAAATAACCCAGCGCGCGGAGGAAGCGGGCATTCCCTACGATGTCGTTCCGGCTGGCGGGGTCCATATTGATCTTCGGAACATTGGCAATGACATCATTGGCCCGATTGATACAGTTATAGATGTTGTTCCACCAGTTGGCGACCTCGCCGTTGGAGCTATTGGCAGTGTAATTGCCCAGCGTGATCCGGTCGGAAGAGCTGTTTGCCGGAACCGTCAGATCCTCGCCCCCGAGCTCGGTAACGGTCCAGGATGTCCTACCGTAATAGGTTTGGGCTGTCAGGGTGGCAAAGACGCCGTTAAGTGCGACGGACGCGTCGCCGGCGGACTGGTAAAAATTGTTCGTGCTTAGAAGGCTATAGGGCGTTTCCGTCAGGAATTTCTTACAGGAGCCGACTGCTATGCACGTGAAGAGGATTATGATGACGCTCTTTTTCATGATTTTTTTGTTTGGTGCGTTAAAGTCCCATTTTTATTCCCAGCAGGAATGACCTTGCCGAAGGATAGGAGCCGTAGTCCGTGTTCAGACTGAGATTGCTGTTTCCATACGAATTAACTTCGGGGTCGAACCCGGAATAGCGGGTCCGTGTTAGGAGGTTCTGCCCGGTGACGTAGATCAGCAGGGATTTGATCGTCCCGGATCGCGATATGTGGACATTATAGGAAAGCGACACGGTCTTCAGACGGAGGTAGCTGCCGTCCTGGATGACGTCGCTGGTGATGCCGGTACTCCTTCTCAGCGTGCTGCTCACCCTTGGCAGGGTATTGCTGGTTCCGTCACCGGCCCAGCTGTATGCGACAGACGCCAGTTTATTATCGGTGGAAAACCCGTTCTGGATATCATAGAGATTCTCATTTAAAATATTGTCTCCGTACACTCCCTGTATAAAAAAGGATAAATTGAATTGCTTCCATCTTATATTATTGCTAAAGCCATAGATGAATTTCGGCAGGGCGTGACCGATGATCACCCTATCCGCGCCGGTGATGCTGCTATCGCCATTCTCATCGACATAGATGGGGTCGCCCGGATTCACCACCGGGCTTTTTTGGCCGGAGGCCGCGATCTGTTTGGCGTTTTGCCAGATGCCGGCAAATTTATATCCGTAGAAAGAGCCGATCGGCTGTCCGACCCTTAAAATGGTTGTTGGCTGCCCGCCCCCGGTAAAGATGCTCGTACTGGAGTTGCCCGCCAGCAGATTGTTGGTTCCATTCAGGTCCAGCACCTTGTTCCTGTTGGAAGAAAAGTTGCCAAAGATCTTCCAGCCGAAATCCTTCCGGTCGATGGCGATGAAGTCGAGACCGATGTCGATCCCTTTATTGCCGACGCTTCCCGCATTGATCAGCTCACTGGAGAAACCGGAGGTCGTCGGTACGAATTCGTTAAATAATAACCGGGTTGTTTTCTTGCTATAGAGGTCGATGGTACCGGTCAACCGGTTGTTCAGAAGACCGAAATCGAGACCGATATCGGTTGAAGCCGTGGCTTCCCAGCTCAGATTGGGGTTAGGGATATTGTTGATCGCGACCCCCACCACCCGGACATTGTTGAGGGTATAGCTATTGGCCGTGCTGGTGACGTACTGGGGAATGGATTGATAATTTCCGATCTCCTGGTTCCCGGTTACGCCGTAGCCGATCCTTAATTTCAGATCGCTGAAGGTGTTCAGGTTCCGGATAAAGTTTTCGTCGATGAGACGCCAGGCGACAGCTCCGGAAGGGAAGTAGCCCCATTTGTTTCCGACACCGAAACGGGACGACGCGTCGGCGCGCATGGTGGCGGTAAAGAGGTATTTTTCAAACAGCCGGTAATTCAACCGTCCGAACCAGGAAGCCAGCGTATTTTTTTGCTGGCTGCTGCCGGGCACGAGCGGATTGGCGCCGATGCTCAGATTGTTTGTTCCCAGGTCATTGGTAAAGAACCCGTTCGACGCGCCCGTCATCGTTCCCTGCTGGAAGACCTGCCAGGAAAAACCGGCTACTGCATTGATGACATTGTCGCTATTGATCTTCTTGTCATAGGCGAATGTATTTTCGTTGACCCAGCTGTAATTGGTATTGGCGTTTTTGACGGCGTTGCCCGTGGAGGTATTCTGCGTGCTCAGGTACAGGGTGGAAGGGGTAAAGAAATCCAAAGTGGTATAATTAATATCCGCGCCTACGAGGGCCTTAAATTTCAAACCCCTGATGATCTCATATTCGAGGAACGCGTCGATCAATGAACGGAAATTATTCGTTTTGTTGGTTGTTTCCAGCGCATATGCGACCGGGTTGCCGGCAAGATCGGCGTATGGGGCAGGGCCGTTGACATAGGTATAGGCGCCCGTGCTGTCTTTAATAGGGAGGGCGGGGTTGAAGCGCAGCGCATCGTATAGAGTGCCACCGGAGGCTCCTCCATTCGTATTGACCAGGGCCTGGTTCTGGCTGGCAAAGGCGAACTGTGAAGCAAGACCCATGCGCACCTTTGGACTGATGGTGTTGTCGAAATTGAAGCGCAGCGTCCCTCTTTTAAACCAGGAACCGATCACGATGCCTTGCTGGTCGAAAAAATTCCCGCTTAGATTATACCGGCTGTTGGTGGCGCCGCCGTTGAGGGACAGTTGAAAGCTTTGGATCGGCGCCGTCCGCAGGACCGCATGTTCCCAATTCGTCCCTTTGCCCAGCGTACCGATCCGGGCAGCGGAATACGGCAGGGCCGTCGTGCCATTTGTAAGGCGGTTGTTCTGCGCCGTGACCGAATCGAGATAGGTAGCGAATTGGGTAGCGTCCATCATTTGATAGGTCTTGTTGACCTTTTGAAGCCCATAATAACTTTCGAAATTGACGGATGGCGCTCCGACATGACCTTTCCGCGTGGTGATGAGTACAACGCCGTTCGCGCCGCGGCTACCATATATGGCGGTGGAAGAGGCGTCCTTCAGGATCTCGATCGACTCGATGTCCTGCGGATTGATCGTGTTGAGATCGCCCGCGCCGGGAAAGCCGTCCACGACAAAGAGCGGCTCGTTGCTGGAATTGATGGAATTCGTGCCGCGGATGCGGATACTGATGTTGCCGCCCGGCGCCGAATTGGTTTGGGTCACCTGGACGCCGCTCGATCTGCCCTGTAGCATTTGATCGGGGCGGGTGATCGGGGTTTCCGCCAGGTCTTTTGTCGAAATGGATACGACCGATCCGGTGAGATCCCGTTTGCGTTGGGTGCCATAGCCGATGACCACCGCATCATTCAGGCTGCTGTTGTCCGGTGTCAGTGCGATATCGATCTTCGTTTTTCCGGCTATATCCACCGACTGTTTGAGAAAGCCGACAAAGGAAAAGGAGAGGATCCTGCTTCCGGGGGTAACCGCTATGGAATAGGTGCCGTCTGTTTTGCTGGTGGTGCCTGTCGTCTGCTTGTTGATGGTGATGCTTACGCCTTCCAGTGTTTCTCCGGTCTTGCTATTCGTTATGGTGCCGGTGATGACGACGGGTTGCTGGGCATGAAGACAAAAGGAGAGCAGGAGGGTGAATGGAAGCGTGAATGGCAGGAAACGCAATCGTTCTTTTTTCATACTGGCAGTTTTTAGTCGGTCAATATTATCTCTTATGGGACGGGAATCGGTTATGGTGCCGGATTTTTTTATCTAAAAAAAGGAGGGATGGCTGGATATATTTTGATGGATGCGCTCTTTTGTTAGAAAAAATTTAAAAAAAATGGAGCGGCAACGTTTCCGGTAACGGTTCCGGGATTCTCATGAGCGATTATCCTTAGCTTTACTTTTTATGATCAGGCCTGCTACCATCAAAGACATCGCGCAGCGATTGAATATCTCCATTTCCACCGTATCGAGATCGCTGCGTAATGCACCGGATGTGAGTCCGGACACAAAACAGGCTGTGATCGCATTGTCCGAAGAACTAAACTATCAACCCAGTAAACTAGCCCTCAGCCTGCGGCAAAAGCAGACGCATACCATTGGAGTCATCGTTCCGAACCTGGATTATGTGTTATCCACCATGGTAAGGGGAATCGATGAAGTAGCGCTGGAAGCCGGTTATACCGTGATGGTCTGTCAGAGCAATGAATCCTATGGTAGGGAGATACTGAACACGAGAAGGCTGCTCGACAGCCTGGTGGATGGCCTGATCATATCGGTATCGAGCGAGACGAAGCTTTTCGACCATTTTATAAAGGTGCAGGACAGGGGTTTGCCGATCGTGATCTTTGATCGCGTCACCCCCGACCTGATCGCTCCGAGCGTGCGGATCGACAATTCAGAAGGCGGGTTCCTGGCGACCGAGCATTTACTGGAACAGGGGTATCGGCGGATAGCGATTTTGGCCGGCCCCGCCAATTTAGGGATCAGCAACAGCCGCATGGAAGGGTATCTGAAGGCATTGAAGCGATATAAGATAAAGAGGGACGGCAGTCTGATCGTCTATTGTGATTTCAACCAGGACTATGCCTATTATGCCACGCGGGAATTGCTTGCCATGAAAAAAAGGCCGGATGCGATATTTACGATCAGTGACCGGATGGCTATCGGGGCCATGCTGGCCATCAAGGAGAAGGGGCTTAGGATGCCGCAGGACATCGGGTTGGTCGGGTTTAACAATGAGCCGGTGACCGGTTTGGTTACTCCGGCGATCTCGAGCGTCGATATGCCGTCCTTCGAATTGGGAAAGGCGGCCGCGAAGCTGTTCATAGAGACGATGCATAACAATGAGCACATGGGCAAAGTTGAGGAGGTGTTGCGGCCAAGGTTGCAGGTAAGGGAATCGTCGATGCGGTTGAAAGCGGGGAGGAAGAAATAGGATATTACGGTTGAACGATCAGCGAACCCAATTCCATAACGGGCAAATCGGCAATACATTTTTTCATCGCGGCCGGGTTACCGGACAGACGGACATCGATGGATTGGAGCTCATCTGATTTGATCCGTTTGTCGGAGGCTTCGTCCGTTGCTTTTTTGTCAAAGTACCAGGCCGGTCGATAGTCCCCACTTGGTTGGCGTCGCCAGGTGCCGATGAGCAGCACGGCATTCTGGTGCGAACGGCCCGGAAAATCGGCGAGCGATAGATCCGGGTTGGCATTGTTCAGCCATAGGATCTGTCCGGAAACGGGTGCGGCCGGGGCGCTTCCGGTGGGCTTGCCAACCACGCGCGCAAAATCCGAATTGAATTCCATCTCGACGATCATGATCGAGGCTTCGCGGTATCGGAAAGTCATGCGTTGCGACTCTCTGTCAAAGTCCTCGCCTTGTTTATTGGCGGTTTTTTCATCGGTCTTCCCTTTCATAGCGGCCGTCATGGCATCCAGCCGCCGTTGTGCGAAATCTTGCATCCATGAACGCCAGGCATTGAGTGAATCGTCGTTGACCACCACCTGAAAATGGATCGTCAACCAGTGTGGGGGGCGTAATGGATATTTCAGGATCGAACCGTCGGCAAGGTTATAGCCGATGCTGTTCTCCTCGGTCAGCTCGGTGTATGACCAGTGTTCCTTCGTTGTGATCTGATCCATGATGCCGGTGGCGATCCGGCGCAGCCGGTTTTCCAGCGCGATCTCGCGTGGCAGCACCGGATTGCCCAGTCGCCTGGCGCTATCTTCCGCGTCTCCATACCGATAGGAGTGGACATCCGGGCATTCGGCCGGAGAAAGGGCGCATTGGGCCATGGCGGTGAGGCGGACGGTAAGAGATAGTCCGGTTAACAGGAGGAGGCGGCTAGTTCGATTCATTTCGTGGGTGGGGTTTTTGATCTCCCGTTAGCGTCATTGTCGATGCGGATGGTATAATAGCCATAAACGATGACGGCATTTTCCGAGGGGTTGATCTCCTTCGCATCGAAGCGCTTGTCGACGAGCACGGGGTTGTTGTTGTGGACCGGCAGAAGAAAGTCGATATATAGCAACTTGCCGGCTACCGATGTGGTGGTGAGTGCGTGGGCTTTGTTCTTCATCTCCATCATTTTTTCATAATTCGCCGCACCCTGTGGACCGCCCAGCTGCGACTTCAGGGCCTGCATTTGCGCTACGAGCTGTTCGCCTTGTTGTTTGAGCTGTGCAGCGGCCTGCTTTGCTTCTCCGTCGTCGGTCAGCCTTTTTCGGTCTGCGATGCTTTGGAAGAACTCGTCGATGTTATTATCGCCGAGGTTGAGGATACCGACGGGGTAAACCCATTGACCGGCTGTCGCTGGATTGGGGTACATATTGGTCAGCATGATCGTGTCATGGCCGGGGTTACAGAAATCCATGCTGAGCGATTTGAGGGTTGTGCGATAGAATTTGGTTCCGACATATTTCGGTCTGTCCGCCGGAGTGATCACTTCGGCGTCGAGCAGGTTGCAATCGAGAGCCTGTGAGGTCGAAGCCATATAGAAACCCTGATTGTTTACCCTGTTCTCGTCTGCCATCACCCATTTGTAGCATTGGTTGCTGTCCTGCCGGAATGCCGGGATGATATGTCCTTCTCCTTTCAGATGTTCGATCTCGTAGCCGCCATTTTTTCCGACTTTGATATCCATTTCGATCGTCAGCTTGAATCCGTTCCAAATTTTCTGCAGGCGAGTGAGGAGGTCCCGAAAACCGGCGTCAGTGCTTCCCACCATGGCCTGGTCATGCAGGAGGTTTAAAATAAGCGGAATGTTACCTATCTGTCGCCAGTCGTTCTGCCGAAGCTGATCCGTGTAATATTCTATTGTTTTTCCGATGATACTGCCGATCTCGGCTATGCCACTGTTAGCAAAGTTTTTAGCTCCGGTGATAAGGATGTAGTCTCGGGCGGCTTTCAGCCATGTTTGTGCGATCGCGGCCTCCGCTTTGAAGTTTTTTCTGTTGTCCATCATCATTTTATCCGCCCGCCGAAAGGCATGGTAGGCGATTTCGCCGAGGGCTGTTGCAAGGTCATCCGTGGACATATAGGAGCATGCAGAGCGGAAGCTGATCGCTTTCATGATAGCGAGGGCTTTATGGATCAGGTGGTCTTCCGGATGGAAGAAGTCACGAGTATAATTATCGACGGTTGCGTCATAGACCTTTCGTAGACCGGAATCGCAAGAGTAACAATTGTATTCGAATCCCGGCGGCGGAGCATAGGTAAGGTCGGCGTCTTTGTCATGGCGGTGGGCTTTCCACCAGGCGATCACCTCGTCATAGTCGGCCTTAACCTGTCGACAGTAGTCGTCGGTGGGCTGTTGTAGGGAGGACCGGGCAGACCCGTTTGCCTGGCTGGATGCGGTGGACTGGCTGGGTTTAGTATCCGGGCTGAGGATGTCTTGTGCGGGATCGATCTTGAGGTCGTTGATCTCCTCTTCTTCTGCCTGTGCATCGGTCAGGATCAGCTGGTATAAATGATGGGTAGCCGGATCGAGGTTGTCTCCCGGTTCTTCGAGCTGGCGGATAAACTGTCGTTCGGACCCGGTGGCTTTGTGGACCCACCTGTTCCATTCATCGATGCCGGGGCTGTTGATGCGGACCGAGCCGTCGTTTTCGACAGTAAGGGTCGTGGCGCCAGCGGCATACAATCCGCCCGTTGAAGACGCGGCGTCGCTGCCCCCATCGGCAGTAGCGCCGGTCACCACGAAAGTATTTTTTTTCGTCGGGCTCCAGTGGCCGGTGAACCATAGGAATCGGTGGCTGGTATCGGACTGCGCGGGGGCACCGATACCGATCGAGCTGCAGAGGGCCAGAAAGAGAAGGCGGTTCATATTTTTATGAATTCGACGCGGCGGTTGTTGGCCTTATTTTCGGGTGTATCGTTCGGACCGATGGGCTTGGTATCGCCGAACCCTTTTGTCGTGAGCCGGGAAGCATCGATACCCATGGATACCAGTTGGGCCCTGACGGCGTCGGCTCTTTGTTGCGACAGTGTCAGGTTATGTGCGGCATTGCCGCTATTGTCCGTATGGCCGTCGATCTCGAACTTTAAACCCGGCGTTGCATTCAGCAGTTTGTAAATACTATTGATCGTCCCCATCGACTCGGGACGGATGGTTGCCTTGTCAACATCGAACAGGATGCCGTGTGTGATGATCTTATTGTCGGTGGTGACTTCTTTATAGATATCAATGCCGCCGGCGGCGATCCGGACGTTCTTTATGAAGCTGTTTTCGTAGCCGTTGACATCGAAAGTGATCTGGTTGGCTTTTCCTTCCAGGTTGTTGATACTGATGAAACGGAATTGATCGACGTACACCTTTCCGACATTTTTATTGATCGCAATAGCGATGTGATGCCAGGTCATCGGTTTCTTGAGGTCGAGTCCCCGGGGAGCTTCTACGTTTCCCGCTGTCCAAGTCATCGACGCGTCGGTGATGCGGAGTATCTGGAGCGAGCCATCGTCGTGTCTGTAGTCGCCGAAATAGATACTAAAATGGTCTAGTCCGAACCTTTCGTTCTTTACATCGAACTCGATCGTAAACTGGTCCGGCATATACTGCATGTTCTTCATGCGCGGGCTGAAATTCGCGCCCGGGCCCGTGGGAATATGGATCACATTTTCGCCGTCTTCCTGTTGGATGTCCATTTGTCCTTTGTTCAGGGTGAGTTGGGAAGGTATCTCGCCGACGGATTCGTCGGAAAGCGCCGACTGGAAGATGATCTTGTCACCCGGTACGAAATCGTAATTTTTGTAGACTGCGAGGCCCTGGCCGGGCTGGGTGCTATCGGTGGGGGACGCGGTACCGGGCGCAATAGCAGGTTGGGTAGGGATGGCGGATTGGGTTGACGCGGGAGGCTGGGTTGCCGCGGCGTCTTTCTTTTTCTTCTTGAAAAGACCCTTGATCGCGCCTTCGGTCTTGTTGAGGCCGTTATTGATCGAATTATTGATATCGTTGTTGGCGTGATCGGTCGCTCCATTCTTGGCGGCAGTTCCGGGGTTCTCCACTTGAGCCTGTAATGCGACTGCGATGAGCAGCGCGAATAGAACCGACAGGGTCTTTTTCATGGCTGTTTTTGGCGTAAATCTAATGCTCAGTCATGGCCCCGGCCATAGCAAAAAAGTGTTAGACCCGCCGGTCTTTTCCATAGACCTTGTTCAGCGCTTCTGTCCGACTTTGCACCTGGAGTTTTTCGTAAATATTCCGCGCATGGCTGCGGACCGTATCCATACTGATCCGGAACCGGGCCGCGATCTCTTTATACCGTAAGCCTTCCGAAAGGCTCTTGAGGATCTCCTTTTCCCTCGACGTAAGCTCATCTGCAGCCGCGATGCCGTCCTTTTTCTGAAAGGTCACGATAATTCGCCGGGCTATCTGCGTACTCATCGGCGAACCTCCCTGGTGTACCTCGGCAATCGCCTCGAGTATCCGCGCGGGTACGGTCTTTTTCAAGAGATAACCGGTCGCGCTGGCCTTCAGCGATTCGAAGACATTCTCGTCGTCCTCGTATACGGTGCTCATGATGAATTGGGTGGCAGGGCAGAGGGGTTTCACGCGCCGTACGCATTCGACGCCGGTCATACCGGGAAGATTGATATCCATCAGTACTACGTCCGGGTTTTCCGTCGGTAACCCCTTTAAAGCGTCTTCTCCACTCGCATACACCTGCGAACAGTTAAAGCTGTCGCTGAAATTGATCAGCATTTGCAACCCTTCCCGGATTTCCCGTATGTCCTCGACTATCGCGACCTGGATCATAATTGCGTGTGAATTTATTGCTTCGGGGCATTCCGACAATAGCAAAAAAGGGTTAGGCCCGTCACGCCCCTCATACCGGCACCTCTATGTTGACGATCGTACCGATCTCCTTTTCCGACTCCATCTGAAACCGTCCACCGATCTGTTCTATCCGGTTCCGCATGTTCTTCAATCCATTGGCGAATGGTCCCACTTCCCGTATGTCGAAACCGTTGCCGTTATCTTCGAGCTTTATGGTCAACCGGCGGGAATCGATCCGTACGGCCAGCCCGACCTCCTTGCATTCCGCATACTTCAAAATGTTATTGCAGGCCTCCTTCACCGTCAGGAAGATGTTGCGCCGCTTCTCTTCCGAGATGGGAATATCGTGTGCAACCGTATTGGCGACCACCGTACAGGATATCCCGGTCGGCTCGAAGAAATCCTCGACATATTCCTTGAGGTACAAAAGCAGGCTGCCAATCGAATCATTACGCGGGTTTAGCACCCAAACAATATCCTGCAGGTTGTCCACCAGTTCCCTGCTGGCATTGGATATAACGTCGAGATTGGTTACTGCGGCACCCGGAACGGCCAGCTGCGCCTTGGTGACCTCGCTCATGATCGCAATTTTCGTCAGACCGCTTCCCAGGTCGTCATGCATATCCCGTGCAATACGGTTGCGTTCCTTCTCCACCGCTTGTTCGCGTTGTAGCCGGAGGATGCGTTCGCGCAGATTGCGTTGGACGACATATCGGACTGACAAGACCACTGCCACCCCGATCAGTGTCAGACCTAGCAGCCTGAACCACCATGTCGCCCAGTAAGGGGGGTGGATCGCGACCGGAAGGCTGAGGACATCGCTCCATGTTCCCGCATCGTTCTCTACCTTTAAACGAAAAGTATAGCCTCCGGGTGCGAGGTTAGCATACGACGCATAGTTGCGGGTGCTATAGATCCACCTAGTGTCGACACCGGTTAGCATATAGGCATACAGGTTTTGTTCGGGCTTGACCAGGTTGATGGCGCCGAATTCAATAGTAATACGATCTTGTTTGTAGTTGAGGTGCAACGGCGGGACTCCGGCATTACGTGGAAGCGTACTGTCGTCGACCTGGATGGAATGCAGGTAGAGCGGGACAGGCTGCGCGGCGATATTCCGGATGTTTCGGTTGAAGGTATAGATGAGATGGTCACCGGCGAGATAAAAATGTTCGCCATCGGGGCATCGCAGCGTGCTGAGGTCCTGTCGCGTATCTAGTCCGTCCTCCGTCCCGAAAAGGGTAAAATGTCCGCTGTTTACCTGGTAATAGACGAGGTGCTCGCGGTTCATGAACCAGATATCGCCACCCTTATCGACAGCTGCTGTCTCGATAACATTATCCGGGAATAATGGCGACCGTATCTTCGAACTGGCGCCAGTGGCGGGCGAAAAGCGAAAAATGCCTGAGGTCGTGGACAGGATGAGGTCGCCGCCCGGCAGCGTGGCGATATCGCTGACTTCGAAAGGTGATCCGTCCGGATTAAGATTAAACAGCCTGAACCTCCCTGCCGCGGCATCGTATTCGTACAGGCCTTTGCCTCCGCCCAGCCATACCCGTCCCACCTTATCGGCGACCATGCGGTTGATCAGGTCATCCGCCAGCCCCGACCCGTCATTTTTCGAAAAGCTGTGCAGCAGATGAAAATGCATGTCATACAGGGATAAACCATGCCGGTAGTAGGCCACCCAGGCGGTATCGCGATGGATCAGAACGCCGTATGTCCTTTTTGTGACCAGCTTGTCGCGCGCCCTGAATAAGGTGTCGGCGCCGCGTACGGGCATAAAGCGTTGGTCGAGGATATCCAATCCGTCGAATGTCGATACCCAGTGGCGGCCAAGGCTATCCGTGGCCAGGCCCGAGACGTTTTCCGCATCCCCCCGGGCCTTGCGCCGGTAGTAGGTGGTTGTTCCTGACGGGTTGGTCACCGTTAGTCCACCGGAGACATACCAGGTAGAGAAAGCGACGGCAGGCTGACCGTCATAGGTTACGGGCTGTATAGCGGCTACCGAACCCTTTATTGTCGCCGGAAGGATCCCGAACCCGCTGTGCCCGGCAAAGACCCTCGTCACCGTCTGGCCACCGATCCAGATATAACGGGCATTGTCGCCGGCGATGCACGCTGCGCCTTTGTCGGCGATCTGCCGGCATTCAGGTTTTCCTTCTTGCTGTTCGGCAGGATCTTCCACCTGGTAGACACCTGCCTCGGTGGAGATCCAAAAATGCGGCGCCTCGCGACTGTCCGTTTCAAGGATACCCGTGATGATGTTCCTGAATTCCCCGTGGACCGGTTTGTCGGGGGCGAGTCTGCTATAACTCCTGCCGTTGCTGTCCAGCATGAAGCAGCCTCCGCCCCATGTGCCCATCCACAGCCGGCTGCGTCGATCGACATGAAGCTTGGTTACCGTCATGTGCCGGCCGCCGAACAATCTCGTAAAGCCGCCGTTCCGCATGTTATAAAGCACCAGGCCATCAAATGTTCCGACGGCCATGGTGTCGCCTTTCCATTGCGTCATCGAGTTCACATACCATGCGTTGGGGGGAGCGTTCGCTTCGGCGTGCGTCACCGTCCGGAACCGGCCACCTTCCAGAACGCAGAGACCGTCGTTGCCGCCAAGCCAGACCCTTCCATCATTACTGATCATCGGCTTCACGTCGAAATCAAGATCGATGTTCTTCTGCTGCGGCGTGTATACGGTACATACCAGCGTCCAGGGGTCGAGCCGTGCCGCGCCATGCATCGTCCCCACCCAAATATTACCCGATGTGTCTTCCGCGAGTCCCGCGATCCTGCTATTTGGCAAGCCAAGCGCGCTGTCTGCTTCGTGTTGCATCAGGTCAAGGTTGGTGCCGTCAAACCGGAAGAGCCCGGTCTCGGTCCCGATCCACAAAAATCCCCGGCTGTCTTTGAGGATACATTTCACACGTTTTACGCCTGCCTTGACAAGTACGTCCGGCTGTTCGAATGAGGTGGGGATTTGTGGCGATGCCGCCGCTGTACAGCCAAGGGTCAGGATGATCAGGAGGAGAAAACGCATTCCAGGGTTTTATTGCGATAAAATACGGAAATTTTCGAAAACTCCTGTACGCTTCCGTCTAAGTCGCCCGTAGCCGGTATTACTTCTTGTGATCCGGCATTGTCCAACATACATTCAGCCCGGTAGACTCGGGATTGGAATAAAGGTTGATAGCGACGCCTTTATAGTTGGCCTTGTGCAAGGCTGGAAGTACTATGCCGACCACTGCCCCCAGGGTAAGACCGACCAGATCGTCGGAAGGAAAATGCGCCAGCGCCTTCACGCGAAAATAGCCCATAACCACCGGTGGGATGAGGGCACCCGTATACAGGAGATATTTACCGAAGCCCAGATCGGGATGATAGTCACAAAATACCTTGGCAATAAAAAAAGTAGTGAAGGCGACGGATGCGGTATGACCACTATAGAATGAGTTTCGGTTACCTCCGCTCATGCGATCGGCAAGCGGCAGCTGTGAATAATAGGTAAGGGGCCGGAACCTGTTTTGAAAGGTGGGGCCCAGCCAGCTATAATTGTAAAAGGTAAAGGTGATGGTATGCCCTTCGATATACATGAAGAGGATGTCCATCCATTCCTTTTTTGGGATTTTTTTATCCAGGGCGAGCAAGGCGGGTAACAGGATAAAAATGGGCGGTTCGATGACATCGGAAATTTTACTGTAATGCTTATATCCGCTTGGATCCTGGTGCAGTGCCCACCTGTCAAAAGAATTAAGGACACCGGGATTCAGCGCTTGCAGCTCGGCGGCGGTCAGGTTTGGCTTATCCTGGATCCGGCTGATGGCAAAAGCGTCGGTGCCCAGACCAATGCCGATGATGATGCTGCCAGTGACATAATTGACATGGTAACGCCTGGGGCTACCGGAAGAGTCGGGGGATTGGCCATTGGCAGGTTGACCAAGGAATAAGAAAGTCAGGGGGATCAGACCATAACTGAGAATTGATTTTTTTGCCATCATACCTTTATTTTGAGCTAACGGTAATGGGGATGGAATTCCCCTTTAAAGGCTATAAAAAAACCATGCCGGGTCTTTCAGGATGCGTTAAGTGGCCCAGGCTTTGTCCCCTTTCTTATAAGGGAGGTTTCCATCGTAATGCCCCGGCGTCTCGATATAGCGGGTTGCCTTCGTCGCCCCCGCCTCGGAGGAGAAATATCCCCAGATGGTCAGTTGCTTCAGCATTTTGAAATAGTGCTTGTTCTTGTCGTTGTATTTCGGATCGCGAGCTTCCTTATCGAGTTCCACGAGCAGGTCATGCCGCTGACCGGCGCTGAGGTCCATAAATTTTTTATCCCTGAGCGTCTGCAAGCCTTTCACAAAAACATCCTGGTCCCCGGGGGTATAGCAATCAGTTACGATCACCTTCATAAACTCGCCGATGCCAGCCTCTTTGGCCCCGGGGACGCCACCGCCTGCCGGAAGGATCGTTTCACCGATCTCACCCATCAGCGCGACATCGGTATCGTAAAAAAGACCTTCTTTTCGCGGAGGAGTCTTACAGCCCGACAAAAAGGCTTCGGCGCCGATCACAGTTCCCCCTACAAGGACGGCAACCCGTTGTAATGCTTCCCTTCTTTGCATAGCTTTAGCTTTTAGAGGTTCATTTTTTTGAGTTCATCGACAGCATGATTTGCCGCCCTTGCCGTAAAGGCCATATAGGTAAGCGACGGATTGCAGCAATTGGCCGACGTCATAAAAGATCCGTCGGTGACATATACATTCGGCGCGTCCCAGACCTGGTTCCATTTGTTCAGCACTGAAGTCTTTGGATCCTTACCCATCCGGCAGGTCCCCATCTCATGGATGCCGCGGCCGAGCACCGCATTGCCTTCGAAACCCTGAACGTCTTTGACGCCTACCGTGGTAAGCATCTCAACAGCGTCGCCCTGCATATCTTTGCGCATCTTGAGCTCGTTGTCCCGCAACACAGCGTCGATAGCAGGAATGTTCAAACCCCATTTGTCTTTCCGGGTCTTGTCGAGCGTCACTTTGTTCTCATGATAGGGCAAGGTCTCGCCGAAGCCTCCTATCCCGAAGGTCCAGTTGCCAGGCTCTGATAGTGCTTCCCTCAGGTCGGAACCGATGCTCAGCTCGGCAATGCTGCGATCCCAGCCGTCCCGGCCCGCGCCGCCCTGATAGCCAAAACCTCGGATATAGTCGCGCTTGTCGCCGAAAAGATTCCGGAAATGCGGGATATAGATGCCGTTCGCCCGGCGACCGTAGTAATATTTGTCTTCATATCCTTCGACCCTGCCGAATGCGCCCACACCCAGATGATGGTCCATAAGGTTGTGCCCCAGTTGTCCGCTGCTGGATCCCAGACCGTCGGGCCATACGTCTGTAGCCGAGTTCATGAGTAGCCAGGCGGTATTTATCGTCGAGGCGTTTAGGAACACGATCTTCGAAGTATACGTGTACGTCTTGTTGGTCTCTGCATCCATGATCTCGACGCCCGTCGCACGTTTTTTATCCTTGTCATAAAGGACACGTGTAACGATCGCCCACGGCCGCAGTGTCAGCTTACCGGTGGCCATGGCGGCGGGTAGGGTAGAGCTTTGGGTGCTGAAATAGGCGCCGAATGGGCAACCGAGCCAGCACTTATCACGGTATTGGCAGTTGGTGCGACCCGGCAGTGGTTCGGTGATATTGGCCGTACGGCCGATGATCATCTTCCGGTGATCCTTATAATGATCGTTGAAGCGGGCAGCCAGGTCTTTCTCCACGATATTCATATCCATCGCGGGCATAAACCGGCCGTCCGGCAGCTGTGGCAGACCCTCCTTCGAGCCGCTGATCCCGGCAAATTTTTCAACATGGTCGTACCAGGGCGCGATGTCCGCGTAACGCACCGGCCAGTCAACGCCGATGCCTTCCCTGGCGTTAGCCTCGAACTGGAGATCGCTCCAGCGATAGCTTTGTCGGCCCCACATCAGCGACCGGCCGCCAACATGGTAGCCGCGGAACCAGTCGAACCGTTTGATCTCCGTGAACGGCGATTCCTGCTCGTTAGTCCAGAAGTCGAGATTAGTCTCGTTGAGGGGATAGTCCCGGTTGAGGACCGGATAATTCTTGATCATCTGCTGCGTTTTGGAGCCCCGGTGTGGAAAATCCCAGGGCGCCTTAGTCGCATTCACATAGTCTTTTACGTGTTCGATGTTTCGCCCCCGTTCGAGCAGCAGCACCGTCAGCCCTTTTTCGGTAAGCTCTTTTGCCGCCCAGCCACCGCTGATGCCCGAGCCTACGACGATCACATCAAAATGATTATCGGCCATTGTATTGGATTAAAAATTTTAGTTTATGACCTGTCTTCAGGATTTGTTATTACGCAAGATTCGTCTTTACGTAGCGGTAGCTCTTTGTAATTGCGTCGAAAACGGGCTCGCTGGTCTGGTCCTGCTCGACAAAGAAGTACTCCATTCCGGATTCTTTTTTATGGCGGAAAATGTCCTTGAAGTCGATGATACCCGCCCCTACTTCCGCAAAATATTGTTGTCCCTCGACCGTATAGCTTGCCGGTTCCTTTTGCGACATGTCCTTGATATGCCACATTTTGAAACGGCCCGGAT
This sequence comes from Puia sp., assembly GCA_036010185.1. Classification (GTDB taxonomy): domain Bacteria; phylum Bacteroidota; class Bacteroidia; order Chitinophagales; family Chitinophagaceae; genus Puia. The sequence goes on along the minus strand of DASYSV010000188.1, from coordinate 2,617 downwards.
TCGCCCTGATCAGCTGGATTGGATTATGTCCTGCCCTGACCACCCAGTACATGTCCATTTCAAAGAAGACCAGCGAGGGATCGGTTTCCTTTAGCAGAATTCCGAACCCGGTTTTGCCGCCCCCCCAGTCTTTGAACTCGAAATCATGGTTGTGGTAAGCAAGTCTTAAGCCGCTTTTTTTGGCTTCCACAGCCGCCTCGTTGAATTTCGCAGCCAGCCTTTTATAGTCATCCAGACTGGTGCGCATATTATCCGTCAGAAAGGGGATCGTAATAAATTTGTGGCCCAGGGTTACGGCGGCGGCGATATTGTCCTTCAGGTCATTCCGGTCATTCTTCATGAAGTAGTTCATCATCATATAATGCCCGCTGGGGCTGACCAATCGGTGCTTTTTAAGCAGGGCGGCGAGCTGCGCCGGTGTCAGCCCAAAATACTTTCCATTCCCATAACCCATTAGCTCGACGGAATTGTAGCCGATGGCGGCCACCTTGCCCAATACGCCATCCGGATCTTTAGCGATCTGGTCGCGAACCGTGTACAGTTGAAGCCCGATAAGTTGTTTGTTCGGGGAAAGGCCGTTTTTGGTAAATGCAAATCCGGCGCTTGCTAAACTGGCCTGTTTTATGAAATTTCTTCGTGTTGGCATGGCTGATCGTATTGAATTTGAAGAGGTTTGGAAGAGGTTGTTACCGGTAAATTTACAGGGGATGGTCCCCGCGGAATTGTCGGATTCTCTCTTTTACTTGTCGGATATTTGCATAGTCAAAATTGTTTGAGGTAGCTCGCCTTGAAGATCAGATGGTCTTCCGTTTGACTCTTAACCGGTGATTGTGCGAGCTGGTTATTTATACCCCGGTTATATATCAGGTAAAGATAGCTTAAAGGTGAAAATTCCCAAGCCAGACGTAAATTATAAGCATCGGAGCTGTTGATGGAATTCTTTTGGTAAATGCCGGTAAACTGAAGGCGTGGGTTCAGGGCGAGGCGACATTGTAAGATGTAAAGGTCGACGGTTTGTGTCGCCATGTTGATACCTACTTTGTCAAAGTGGTTCCGATTGAATTCGCCCTGAAGCGAAATATTCGGGATGGGGGCGAATGCCAGTTTATAATCCGCTGTTATAAGATGGCCGTTAAAATAGCTTCCGGCGGTGAGCATGAATTGGCCGCTGACCATTCTGGATGGATTGGTTCCAATAAAAACCTGGTGGTTCGTGTAGTGGTAGTCACCGGGAGCGATGGTTATATCGAGAGGAGAAAAGGCAGAGGCAAGACGTTGCCATATCATTGAGAAGCCATAACCGATGAAGCTGCCGTCTTTAAAATTGAACCAAATGGGATAAATAGGTACATCCGCTTCCGAGAACTGGCGGGTGGAAGCGGTAAAATACAGCTCCGGCGTAATACCGGGGGCATACGAGAGCATCACTTTTTTAAACGGCAGCAGCCTGCCCCGATAGAACCAATTCATCCCCGGGGTCGTGCCTATCACGTCACTGCGGGATAAAAACCCCATCTGAGGATCGAAGTCACGGGTGAACAATGACTCCGTGAGCCAAATCTCGTGATTGTTATTCGTATTGAAGTACTGTACGATACCGCCGAAGCCCTTTGCACCGGTGGTGGAGGTCGTCGTTTGTGTAAATATGGCGTTGATGGAGTTGGATTCGCCCAAACGGAAAAAGCCGTCAAGTGTCGACTCGATGTTTGTGCCGGCGGACTGGTTTTTTACGGTGACTAGCGCGCCGATCCGATCCTGCTTGGCGAAGTTGCGGGAAAAACGACCTACAAAGAAATTGGTGGGCTCCTCACCATTGACGCCGTCCTGCCGTATGGCGATGGCGCCATAGTTGGTAGTTGCCGAGCGGTGGACGAAACGACCGCCCCCTACGACGGGTACGGGGTTTCCGATGGAATCCAGACCGATAGTGCGGCTGTTAAAAGGCTGATAGCGCATTGACCCTCCTGAATTATCTACGTTCATGTTTACCTGAACGCCGAAAAGGGATGCGTTTTCAAGAAAGAACGACCGCTTTTCAGGAAAAAAGACATTGAAGCGGGAAGTGTTGTTCACTTGTTGCTCTACGTCGGCCTGGGCGAAATCGGTATGAGCCGTCAGATCCAGGACGGAGTTAGGCGTCAATGCCCATTTCAGGTCGCCGCCAAATTTTATTGTGGAAGCGTGAGACGGTTCTGCGTTTCCAAAATTGGAATAGTGATCCACCTGTGTAAGAACGTATGGGTCGAACGTTATGTTGGTGGACGGTGGTGGAGGCTGGAGATTGGTGAGCCGGCCCGCGTAATCCATGTGCGTAGCGGAGAAGATCCGTGGAAAGGGCGCAAAGGCGCTGATCTCGTTCGTCAATCGTCTGTTCCGGTAAACATTGAAGCCCCAGGATTGCGTGGTGTCTTTTGTCCCGGGATAGCGTAGGGTCTTCCAGGGAATGGCCATTTCGGCAGTCCAGCCGGAGTCTGTTCGGTTGGTACGTACATTCCAGAGTCCGTCCCAGTCAATGTCGTAATACAGATCGTCAAAGGACAGAAGATCGCGTTGAACTCCGTAGGCGTTGGTCGCGAAGACCATGGCATTTCGCTCATCATTGTAGGTGTCGAAGGCA
>DASYSV010000177.1:0-5758 GCA_036010185.1 Puia sp. | reverse complement strand
ACCAATCATTTTATTAATCGCGAATCGTAATGTGGTTATCGCCGCTTAATTAGTTGATACTAAGCGCAGAGTACCTCTAAAACAATTTCGGCATGGTTTTTTCCTTATCTTAAATTATAATAGACAAATTCTTTTCCTCTTCCGGAAAAGATGGTTGACCGTAACACCTATCGGAAACCTGTATCTTCCTATCGCCATTAACAAAAGAGAAAAACCGTTAACAAACGGGAAGAGTATCTTTATTCTAAAGCAATATGTCATGCGAATTGCAGAATCATATCTATTGATCGCAGATGACGACCCGGAAGACCGCCAGGCCTTGAGCGAAGCATTTGCTGATCAACATCCCTCGGTAACCGTTAAGCATGTAGCGGGCGGCCACGAGCTCCTGCGCTACCTGCAGGAGTGCCCGATCCACCAGTTGCCGGCTGTCCTGGTGCTGGACTATCAGATGCCCGATCTCAATGGACCCCAGGTCCTCCAGTATCTCACATCACATGACCGCTACAGGCCAATCGTTATCGTAATGTGGAGCACCTCCAGACGCACCAAGGATATTGATGAATGCAATCGCCTCGGCGCAACACATTATCTTGTCAAACCCGATACCATCGAGGAATTAAAGAACTTTATTCAAAAGCTTAATGCCATCTTCGAAACTGCCGCACGGAAAGCAAGATCCTTAGGTTGAGTTAACCAGCTATTCCCGATCCGAACGAATCTTGCGAATCCTAACCTTATTCGACGCCCCGGGTGGGTTGGTCGGCCGAGATGAAACAATTCAACCAGGATAAGCCTATACCGGAAGCTTTCCCGTCTTTACCTCGCCGGTTTTCTTATAAAAGGCAATAATAACTCCCTTTGGGGTAATACTATTTTCGGTAAGCGTAAACCCGGTTGCGATTTGGCCATCCTTAAACAACTTCTTGCCTTCGCCCAGGATCACAGGAAAAATCCTAAGGTGAAGCTCGTCGATCAATCCATTTTTCAACAGCAATTGAATAAGCTCGCTACTTCCCCAAATCTGAATATCAGGTCCCTCCGTAGCTTTCAACTTCCTGATATCTTCCACGTTCTCGAGGAACACCGTGTTTTTCCAATCGGAGTTTTTCATTGTCCGGGACAAGACGTATTTGGTATCTTCATTGACACCCGGCCAGATATCCGCATGTTTGGGCCAAAAGGAATTGAAAATCTCGAACGTCTTTCTGCCTAAAAGATATTCCGCCTTTTCCTTCATGTATCTTTGTACCGCCTTACCGCTGTTTTCATCGGCATATGGCACACTCCAGCCGCCGTATTTAAATTCCCCCGATGCATCTTCCCCGGGTCCGCTTGGCGATTGTATAACTCCGTCCAGGGTAACATTTGTGGTAACGATGATCTTTCTCATGTTGTTTGATTTTTTTATGTTTACTAACGACACAAATATCGAATGCTTTTCAGAAATATATGCTGTATGAACACGACAACTTATGGGGGGATTGCGACACCCTCCGCCGGAAGATCCCGGCAAATAGCCGACAGACACTCGCACAGCCGGCCGATCTGACCGATGCGGCATCGATGCCTCCCACACTGAAAGTGACGATGCCTGACAGAATCAATATACCGACAAACACGTCTTCAACTGCGAAAGATATTCCGGCACACTTGTGGCCGTGCCCGAGGTTGGATCGGTCGCCGCACAGTTTTGACGCACATAACTCTTGATATCCGCCATCTGCCACACGCCGGCACCGTGCATATCCGGGTAACCTTTTTTGAACTCCTGCAGCTGCGACTTTATTTCTTCCGGTGACTTGCTATTGTGAGAAACACCGCATGTACTAAAAGCGCCGCGGCATAAAAAAATCGGATACACCGGCATCGCACTCCCCAACGCGCGAAACCAGTCCCCCGGGACCGCATTCTTGCCGCCATCATAACATTGGAGATAAATGGCGTCCACGACACCCGGCTGGCTACCGTCGAGAACGGCCTTCCAAAAATGTGTCCTTGCGTAGGGACACAGGCTCATATGCAGGTGGAGGCTGTTCGCCATCTCGCCCAGCCGTATGACCGAGGCGGTGTCATACACCGACTCGTCATCGATACAAATTGCGTCGACTCCAATCTCCTCTTTCATTGACCGTAAGATCCCGAAAAGCGTACTGCTTTTCCCTGTGCCCGGAACGGTACCCGGCGCCCCCTTGCTGCTGTCGATCCAGTCGCGAATAAAATCGTATGTATTTGGAGCCTGATTGAACCAGCGGCCTTCTAACAGGATCTCGATCCGTCTGACCGAACCACCGGAGCGCAGAGAGGCGATCCTTTTGATCCACTCCCGGCTGCCGGTAAAGCGCCCTTCGTGGACAATCGGCTGGTGGCCGTCATCGCCTGAATACACATCGCCGTTTGCTTTAATATAGAAACTGGATAACATGACCGTAGTAAATCCCGAATTGCGGATCATGGCAAAAGAGCTATCATCACCCGGATAGGTGCCGCGTCCAAATAAGACCAGTTCCGGGTCAGCAGATGATCGCGAGGATTGCCCGAAAAGTGAAAGACTGCCGGCGGCCAGCATGCAGGCAAATAATACAAATTGCTTTTTCATAATGACTAAATTAGAGCCCATCACAGTATGGGTGTTTTCACCCCTGTCCAGCGCGAATTTAGTATATAGTTTGCGTGACAAACTGATCCAGTCAAAATTATCAAAACTGCATCTGTTTTATCCGTCGCGAGAATGCCATCTTTACGGTTGTCAATTCCTCCGTATGCAACCCACAAGCTTTATCATCACCGATTTCCAACCCGCGCACCAACCGGCATTCCAGCATCTTTACCAGGAGTGGTTTACTTCCGCCTTGCACCAGCCCACCGAGCCAGCCGATGATTTTGTACTGACACAACCCGAAAAAGCCATTCTGCAAAAGGGCGGTGCCATCCTGGTGGCCTCTGAAAACGGCGAGATTGCCGGCTTTGTAGCGTTGAAAAAGACGGGCGCCTCGGAAATGGAACTTACCAAGATGATCATCCGGCCGGAATCGCGGGGCAAAGGCCTCGGCGAGATCCTATGCCGCGGCATCCTCGCAAGAGGAGCAACGCTCGGGGCTGCCAGTGTCATCCTCTATTCGCACTCATCACTTCAGGCCGCCCTGGCGCTTTACCGCAAATTGGGTTTTCAGGACGTCCGGCTCGAACAGTGCCTGTATTCTAGCTTTCGCTGCGATATAAAAATGAAGAAATGGCTTATCCCGGCCGGATCAGGTAAGCCCGAGCATTCTACGTCGGAAAGATAGATCCAGCCTTAGGCGTGGCATCGGGATTGCATCGATTCATTAGAGCCCGATATGTCTCAAACAATTGGAAATAACGCCCAATCCTACGAGCCTTCCGGCAAGCCGGCAAAGGATGTTCCTCCAGCCGGCCTTCCACCGCAAAAGGCGCCGGCAGCCATCCCTGGCAAGCCCGACAAATGGCAACCGCTATCGCCGGGACGACCGGAAAGCCCGGCCATCAGCCCGGAAACGGACCCCGATCTTCCGCAATCTCCGGGGCCACCGCTCAATGAGCCCGATAGCCCCAGAAGATGAACTTTTACATTGCCGCGATCAAAAAAAGTAGCGCAAAGGAGGTATTCCAATATTGAAGTGCGTTGTAAGATCGGAACGATGGCCCGAATAGGCCACTGGAGAGTATTATTTATTACTGCTACGTAGGAGCAAGAGTTTACTTTATATTCTTCCTCAGACGATTTTTTATGCTCTTGACGAAGCTTACAGTTTGGTTGGTCGATCTGGCAATCTCTTCAACAGACAAGGACGTTTCAGTAAGGAGATTCCTAACAATTTCCCGTACTGTTGCCCGCACCTTTTTCCGCACCAATGGCTCAGCCACTATTTCAGAAAGGATATCCATCGTATTCTTTTTACCAGAGATTTTGTCAACTCTATTGTTAAAGATAAGATTTGTTTCGGTTTCTTCAAAAACGATATACTTATCGAGGAACTTTAAAATCGCTAATAATTTGGCGTCCGCGAAAAGGCCGTTTTCCATTAATTTTCGAAAAACCCACAGCTTACCTTTAAGCAATTGTTTGTCGAGATTCTTTCCTCTTAACAGCGCCTTTTTGGCGGTTAAAACCACCCAGGCAAATGGATTTTCACTTTCTTCCAGTTCCTTGTCCGAATAGTCCAGAATGCAAAGCGTATTATAATCATACTGCACCCGGGTGTTCATGAATTCGTGTCTATAAAAGTAAGACTTGTATCGCGTAGTTTAAATTGGGGAAGTAGCAGCTGCAATAAAAAGATACGTCACGAGGAAAGCGAAAGCAAATAATTGTACCCAGCCACGAAAAGAAGAATGCAGGAACGGCGGACCCCGAGATCAGTGAAGTGCCGGTTCATAGCCATTGATTATCCTATTCTTTCACCAACCGACCGATCTCCTCTACAAGCCCTGCCATATTGCTCTCATTATTTCCGACGGAAACCCACCGGATAATACCCTTTTTATCGATGAGGATCGTTCGGGGGATACTGCTGCCACCCAACTGTTCCCAGATCGCATTGTCGGTGTCCCACCCGACCGGAAAATGTAATCCGTCTTTGGCGAGTTGCCGCATTTTTGCAAGCACGGTCTCCTTCGACTCCGCCTTTGCAATCGGCAATAAGACGAATGGTTTGTCCGCGAATGGCGTTATGATCTTTTCGGGAAAATCGTAAAACTCCATAAGACATGGGCCGCACCATGTCGCCCAGAAATTAACCATCACCACTTTTCCGGCAAGCGAAAAAAGCTGCAGGTCTCGTCCATCACTCATCCTGACATGAAAGTTAGCCGCAGCCTTCCCTATCAGAGGGCTTTCATTTGTGGCTTTGCTTTGGTTTGTGGCCGGCCCGGCGCTATCCGGTTTGGCAAGTTTAGCCGCAGCGATCCTCTCCGCCTTCGCCTTATCGCTAAGCAATGTTATGATGACAATAAACTCCTTTGCACCAATAGTATCACCGAATTGTTGCGCGAGTCTGTCGCGCTCTGCCTGACTCACGCCTTTGGCCATCGATTTGACATCTCCGCTCTTCGCGTATACGTCGAATTGTTGCCTGCTGATGAGTTTGCCGTCGGCAATGATAATATATGAGGGTTTCCTTAAAACCTTCTCCTGTGCCCGAAGCGTATATCCAATGGAAAACAGGGCAATCAAGAGGCAAACTCGATGTTTCATACGCAAGTTTACCCAAAAAAAGCGATCCGATGGATCAAATCCTGTACGCTCCGTTTATTTCACCCGGTAGGAGGTATTCGAAGAGTTCCATTCCCATGTCTTTCCATTATCATCGGAAAAGGCCTGTCCCCAGACGGGTTGGTTGGGGTTTGTCTTGTCCCATCTGAATACGATGATAACGGGGCGGCCTACCTGGTAGTCTTTACAGAAAAACAGACCTACACCATTTTCGAAGGAGCCGATGACGGGAGGGTCTATCGGACCGCCATTACTATCCATCCAGTATAATCTCCATAAACGTGTTTTAGGGTCGAAGGTGCGGACCGTGCGGCCTTCATAGACTTTTCCATCGGGCATCTGCCGACGGACAACATCGAAGTTACCCATGCCCTCCAGGCCCGACCAGTTTTCCACGGTAATGAAACGGTGCTCGACCAGCGGCGGAAGTCGCTTACCAATCATCACCGCCAGCGGATGCTGCAAAATGACCGCCTCACCCGTTGCAATTATCACATGGATAACCTGAAGGAATTGATCGGGGCC
>DASYSV010000097.1:0-13641 GCA_036010185.1 Puia sp. | reverse complement strand
CGACAACAGGCGGATGTTCTCGCCCGCTATAGCCTTAGCCTTTCTGACCAGCCCTTTCGAGAGCCATGTCCGTCCGCTTTCGATATGATCGGGAATGATCACTTCATAGCCAAGCCGCTCGAGCAGCAGAATGGCCTTGATGCCGATCTCCACATCATTGTAATTGGTGAATTCATCGCAGAAAAGATACACCCGGCGGGACGCCGGCTCGCGCCGGTGACCCTTCCACCATTTGCGCAGCGTGGTCTTATGCAGCGACGGCATGCTACGATCCGGCGCAAAACCGATCAGCCTTTTCAGCAACCGGCTCCGCATAAACAAATTATACACTCCCGGCGCCATCGAACCCAGCTGGGCGCTCCGCGTAAAACCAGCGATCAGCCGGGTCCGCAGCGGTACGCCATTAGCGTCATAATAATGTTGCAGGAATTCCGCTTTCAGTTTGGCAACGTCGACATTCGACGGACACTCCGATTTGCAACCCTTACAGCTTAGACACAAATCCATCACCTCATAAATTTCCTTATGGTCATACCTGTTCGGGGAGTCGTCGCGCGTCAGGAATTCGCGCAGGATATTGGCCCGGGCCCGGGTGGTATCCTTTTCATTTCGGGTAGCCATGAAGGATGGACACATCGTGCCTCCGGACAAATGGGTCTTGCGGCAATCGCCGCTGCCATTGCATTGTTCGGCGTGCTGGAGGATGTCCTGCTGGTGGAAGCGGAAGACGGTAGGGAAGGGGGGCGTTTGCTGTCCCGGTTCATACCGCAGATGCTCATTCATGGGCGGCGTGTCCACGATCTTGCCGGGGTTGAAGATGCCGGCGGGGTCCCAGGTGTTTTTGATAGATTTGAAAAGACTATAGTTGCGCTCGCCGACCATCCGGGGTATGAACTCGCCCCTCAGACGGCCGTCTCCATGTTCCCCGCTGAGCGAACCCCGGTATTTCTTTACGAGGGTGGCTATCTCGTCCGCGATGACGCGGAACAGACGGTTCCCTTCTGCCGTCTTCAGGTTGATGATCGGGCGGAGATGCAGCTCGCCGCTCCCCGCATGTGCGTAGTGAACGGAGTAAAGACCATACTTCTTCAGGATCTCGTTGAAATCCCGGATATACTCCGGAAGGTCCTGTACGTCCACCGCGGTATCCTCGATCACGGGTACCGCTTTATCGTCTCCCGGCAGATTGGCCAGCAATCCGAGACCAGCCTTTCGTAGCGACCAGATCCTGCCGGTGTCCGCCCCGAATAGCAGCGGAAAATGATAGCCCAGACCGGCCGCGCGCATATCGGCCTCCGCCGCGGCGGCGATCGCGGCGATCTCCTCCCGCGTATCCTTTTTGAATTCGATGACAAGAATGGCGCCGGGATCACCCTGTACGAAGAACCGGTTTTTGCTTTGTTCGATATTGTCCTTTGTGCATTCCAGGATGAAGTGGTCGATGAGCTCGCTGGCAGTGGGATGATAGCGCAAAGCGATAAGATTGGCCCGGAGCGATTCGTCGATGTTATGGAAATGGACACAAAGCAGTCCCGTCTCTTTCGGCGGCAGCGGAGACAGGTCGAGCTTGATCTCGGTCAGAAAGGCCAATGTGCCCTCCGATCCTGCGAGTAATGAGCAGAAATTGAAATCGGGGCCGCCGGCGGTAAACGGCGCCGTCTCTACCAACAGATCTAGCGGGTAGCCGGTATTCCGGCGTTCGATACTTTTCTTGGGGAAGTTCTCGCGGATGGCGACCTGGTTATCGTAGTTGCTCAGCATCTGCCGGACCGATCGGTAAATTTCCGCCTCCAGCCCGTTGCCCTCGCATTTCGCATGAAAATCGTCCGGCCCGAGTGCAGTAAACGTAGCTTCGGTACCGTCGCTGAGGATAGCCTTCACTTCCAATAAATGTTCTCTCGTGCTGCGATAAACGATGGAATTGCTGCCGCAGGAATTGTTGCCGACCATACCGCCGATCATCGCCCTGTTGGCCGTAGAGGTCTCCGGACCGAAAAGCAGCCCGTGCGGCCGAAGGAATAGATTGAGATCGTCGCGGATAACGCCCGGCTGTACACGCACCCAGCGTTCATCCGCATTGAGCTCGAGTATCCGGGTGAAATAGTGCGATACGTCGACCACGATGCCTTTCCCCACCACCTGTCCCGCCAGCGAGGTGCCCGCCGTACGGGGGATCAGGGAGGTATGATTCGTCTTCGCGAATGCGATCAGCCGTTTGATGTCATCGGTGGTCTTCGGTATAGCGACTGCCAGCGGCATCTCCCGATAGGCGGAAGCATCCGTGGCATACAGGGTCCGCATCGTCTTGTCAAAGTACAGCTCACCTTCCAACCCGCCTCCCAGGATCTTCAGTTTTTCCTCCATACGCGCAAAAATAGGTATTTTGCGGTATGCGCATTCTCGTCTCTTCCCTGATCTGCCTCCTGACCGTCGCGGTCACGGCGCAGGAACACCATCAGCTCCAACCCAAACCGGCACTCCTACGGCTCATCGACGGCTCTCTCCGGCAAGCTGTCAATCAATACAAAGTACTGATGGGACGTGTTCCACCGGACCGTCTTCCGAAGACCTGGTATGCCAATACCGGCAGGTTGGAGACCAGCGACCCGGGTTGGTGGACCAGCGGCTTTTATCCGGGGACCCTTTTCGAGCTGTATTCCTTTTCACACGATACGACATTGCTCCGCGAGGCGACCGACCGGCTGCGACTTTTGGCTCCCGAACAATACAATAAGGGTACGCACGACCTCGGTTTCATGTTGTATTGCTCATATGGCAACGCATTGCGTGTCGCGGACCGTCCGGGCTACAAGGAGATATTGCTCAACGCGGCGCGATCGCTCAGCACGCGGTTCAACCCGACCGTCGGTTGCATCAAGTCATGGGACAGCAAACCCTGGCATTATCCCGTCATCATCGACAATATGATGAATCTCGAGCTTTTGTTCTGGGCCAGCTCCGTCAGCGGGGATTCGTCTTTTTATCATATTGCCGTGACGCATGCCAATACGACCATGCGAAACCATTTTCGTCCCGACTACAGCTCGTTCCATGTCGTCGATTATGACAGCGCGACGGGCGCCATCATCGCAAAAAAGACCGCGCAGGGTTATTCCGACTCTTCAGCCTGGTCGCGGGGACAATCCTGGGGTTTGTACGGGTATACGATGTGTTACCGGTGGACACATGACGCGCGGTATCTGCAACAGGCGCGTCATATCGCGCGTTTTATCCTGACCCATCTTCCGGCAGATAAGATCCCGTACTGGGATTACAATGCGCCGGGTATACCCGCAGGAACTTCTGCCCAAACGCCCGGGCCGCTTCGCGATGCCTCGGCGGCGGCGGTTCTGGCTTCGGCATTGATCGAGCTCGGCGGGGACGTGCCGGCGTCCGAAGGTCGGGGATACCTCGACGTGGCCGAACAGATCATCGTGACGCTGTCATCCAACGCCTATAAAGCCATAGTGGGCTCCAACGGCGGATTCATCCTTCTGCATAGCGTCGGCAATCTGCCGGGTCGCAGCGAGATCGACGTCCCGCTCACCTATGCCGATTATTATTTTGTCGAGGCGATGTTGCGTTACAAGCAGCTTGCCGCGCATTAGAGCGCGATCTCTCTTCCCATAAAATCGATGGCGCGCAGCGTCGTCGCCCTGAGCGGGCTCAGATCATAATCGCTTTTCGTCATGCACCAGACCATGGTATCGGCGGGTTGTCCTTTCAAGTCGGTGGCGTTCCCTTTGAGCGTCATCTCATGTCGGAATCCAAGCCGTTGGGGTATCCTCCGGCTCGGTATATTTTCCGGGCTGCACCGGATCTCGATACGGGAGAGACGTTCGATCCCGAAGCCTACCCTGATCAACGCGCATACTGCTTCAGTGGCATACCCGTGATGCGTATGCCGGGCATCGATCCAATAGCCGATCTCGCGCGCGTCCTTACCGATGCGGTTATGCAGTCCCGTTCCCCCGATGAGCTGTTCCGTCCGGCCGTCGAAGATGCCGTAGATGGCGTCCTGACCGAGATCGAACTGTCCGCGACACATCCGGATAAAGCTTTCCATCCATTCCTGTTCCCTGGGCTCCTGTCTTGCCCATGGCACCCAGGGGCGGAGATGTTCGAGACTGCCGGTGATGGCCTGATGCAGCTTGGGAGCGTCGGCCGGTTCGTAGCACCGGATCAGCAATCTTTCGGTATCTATCCGGTATGTCTTTGCGAGTTCCATGTTATTCATTTTCCCAGTGCGAGTAAGATCTGTTTTACCATCCCGTCCATCGCCGGATTGGCGATCCAGCGTACCACCGCCACCAGGTCATGCTGCGGATCGACATAGATGAAATTGGTGCCGTTGCCGATGTGTACGAAGGCGGACGCAGGCGCGCTGGGCAGAAGTTTTTGATTGGTGTTGAGGAACCAGTTCATATAACCGTAATCCGGCTGGACGGAAGTAGGTGTCAGCGCCTGTTTTACCCATTGTTCGGAGATGAGCTGACGGCCATTCCAATTGCCGCGATGCAGCGTGAGCAGCCCGAACCTCGCCATATCGTACGCATCGATGAACATACCGCCTCCCCAGTGACCGCCGCCGCTGACGGACTGTACGGGTTGTCCGTCGAGGACGATCCAGGAATTTCTGTAGCCGTTCCACCTCCACGTATTGCTGGCGCCGATGGGATCCATGATATACGTCTTCAGCACCTGCGGCAATGGCATACGCCACACACTCGTAGCCGCCAGCGCCAGCGCATTGACGCGAACATCGTTGTATTTCCAGAAAGTGCCGGGCGCGTGACGTTTGCGGGTGGTCCATTCGTTAGCGGGTCCCTCGGGGCGATCCGCCCAATCGGGCTTACCCCAGAGGACGCCTTCCCAATCGCTGGTCTGGCGCAGCATGACGTCCCAGGTGAGGACTTTGTTATGCGGGCTTTCGAACGGATAGAGCAGCTGCGGTTTGCCGATGTCTTCCGGCGACCGCTGCGGAGCCGCCGGATCATACACCTCTATCGGCGGCACATACCCGGCGACCGTATCCATTACACTACCGATAAGACCCTGGTCGACGGCCACGCCGATCACCGTCGAAAGAAAGCTCTTCGTCACGCTATGGGTCATGTCGACCCGCGATGGATCGCCCCACTCGGCGACGATATATCCCTTGTATATGATGACACCCGTCGGATCGCCGCGTTCCTTGAAGGGGCCGACGCCCGCGTCGAACGGTTCATTCTTTCCGAAGCTCTCCGCCGCTGCGAGCTCCTGATCGCGCGGAGCGCGGCTCTCGTTGTCCCTGGCAAACCGGATGGCGGCCTGCAATTGCAGTGAATCGAGCCCCATTTGCCCCGGCGCGCGGCGTTCCCATTGGCCTTTTGGGGGAAAATAGGTGGCTGGTTTAGAGGGTTTGGATTGGGCGCTAACGGGGCAGACGGCGATCAGCAGTAATGGGAAGAGGAGAAAGGGCTTCATACCATTAAGGTACAAGTTTTGGGCAGGCCGCGGCCGGCTTGCAGACTCATTTTTTTCTGCCGCTTCGAAGTAGGGATGATAAATTTGCCCTCCCATAATAATTTTTGATATTGTTCCATTTTAAGTTAACTTTGTATGGAAAGGATTAGAGAAGTGATGTTTTACCGGCATTATTTTCACGAGTTTTTCGACCGGCAGCCGGAGAAGGTGAAAGAGAAGATCGATTAAGACGATGAAGACGCCTCGGGATGAGATCAAGATGGCTGTTAAGCTTATGAAGGAATATTTTATAAATAAAGGCAAATAAATCCCATGGCAAAAAAGAAGACGGTTACTTCATTCGAAAACCACCTAATCAAACGCTATGGCAGGCGGGGCACCGAAAAGCGGACGGAATTCGAGATAAAAGCGAAAGCCTTCATGATCGGTGAACTCATCCGGGAGGAAAGGCGTCTTGCCAATATGACCCAGGAGCAATTGGCCGACAGGATCGGCGCCAAAAAAAGCTTTATCTCGCGGATCGAGAATGGGCATTGCGATATTCAGCTTTCTACTCTTTTCCGCCTTCTTGAATTCGGCCTGGGAAAAAAGGTCGAATTGGTCGTGCACTGATCGATTGGTTACAATTTTTTCCTCAACCCCTCCAAATCCAATCGTCGATCATACGTCCTCATCGTCCCAGCCAGCTTCACCAATATCGCCCGCGCCCTGCCCCAGTCATCCGATTTGAACACCGGCGCATTCAGGTCCATCACCCGGTTGTAAAAGAGCGTAGACACATAAACCTGCCGGCTTACGAGCTTATAGTTCTCGGGCATATCGAAATACCACAGCAGGAAAAGCCGGCCGTTGAGGCTGACCCATTCCGTCTGGAGATGGCTGTAATGTTGTTTGAGTTTTTTCTTATAGAATTCCAGCTCATAGTTCATGTATTTCAATAGCATCTCTTTTTCTTTATCGGTGGTCAGCGCGTTCAACCCGGCGGATCCCGAAACGGGCACCAGCGTGACCTGGACGATCTGTTTGTCGATGCTGATAAATCCCGGGATATCGGAAGGTTTTGCGGGATAGGCCCCGATATCCAGCGTAAAGGAGTGGTCCTTGCCTGCATAGGCGATCAGGCTGTGGTGCCGTCCGGTAACCAGACCGGCGTGTTCTTCCCCGTTGAGCGAAAGGGTTTGACCGCCTGAGGTGGATGAAGATGAAGGGGTTTGAGCGGCCGCGGCGAAACCGAGTACCAGCGCGAGACAACCGAGCACCGGCGCGAGACCGAAAGGGATGATTTTCATCAATTTTTTGGCTCTTTAACGAATTTAAACGGAAAAATCGTATAGTTTTACCGCCCTCATATGATCCCAATCAAGAATGCCATTTGGATGGCGGCCCTGGCTGTAGTGACGACAGTTCCTGCAATGGCTCAAAGAAGACGCGCTAACCCCGTCCCCACCGATACTACCAAACCCCGGATCCCCGGATTCCCCGGTTTCAACCTGCCCAAACAAGGGCCAAAGCCCTACAAGGACGTGATCACCGACAAGGCCATTACACATACCGGTCTTTTCACCGTCCACCAAATAGAGGATAAATGGTATTTCGAGATCGCGGATTCGATGATGGAGAAGGAATTCATGGCGATCACGCGGTTCAGCAAGACCGCTGCCGGTGGCGGCATCTATGGCGGCGAGCTCGCCAATCAGCAAACGATGGAATGGGAAAAGGGTCCTTCACACACTTTATTCCTCCGGGTGGTCACCCTCGTCAGCATGGCCGACTCGACCAATAAGATATACAAGGCCGTCACCAATTCCAGCGTCAACCCCATCGCCGCGGCCTTCGATATCAAGGCCTATGGCAAAGATTCCTCCAGCGTGGTCATCGACGTGACGGATTTTTTCAAAGGGGACAACCAGGTGGTCAGCATACCGCAGCATGTCAAGAGCCGGATGCGGCTCGGCGGTATCGCCTCCGACCGGTCCTTCATCGGGCATATCCATACCTATCCCATCAATACCGAAGTCCGTACCGTTAAGACATATTCTTCCGGCGGCGGGATGCCGTCGCCCTTCGGTCTGTCCATTACCACCCCGACGGATGCGGCCGGTGCCGTCACGCTGGAGCTAAATACTTCTTTTATCCTTTTGCCGGCCGTCCCCATGGCCAAGCGGTTGTTCGATCCGCGAGTCGGATATTTTGCCGACGACTATACGGTCTATTCCGACGCACAGCAGAAGGCGGAGAACCAGGAGTTCATCGTACGCTGGCGGCTGGAGCCGAAGCCGGACGACCGGGACAAATGGTTGCGTGGAGAGCTGGTAGAGCCGAAAAAACCGATCGTATATTATATCGACCCTGCCACGCCGCGCCGGTGGGTCCCCTATCTGATGCAGGGTATCGACGATTGGCAGCAGGCCTTCGAAAAGGCGGGGTTCAAAAATGCCATACAGGCGCGCGAGTGGCCCGATGGTGACAGTACGATGAGTCCCGAGGATGCCCGGTATTCGGTGCTCCGTTATTTTGCGTCGGATATAGAAAATGCGTATGGCCCGAACGTGCACGATCCCCGCAGCGGTGAGATCATCGAGAGTCATATCGGCTGGTATCATAACATCATGGAGATCCTGCACGACTGGTATATGATCCAGGCGGCTGCGGTCGACCCGCGCGCCAGGACGATGCATCTCGATGACAGCCTGATGGGTCAGCTGATACGGTTTGTCTCCTCGCATGAAGTGGGGCATACCCTGGGATTGCGTCACAACATGGGCAGCAGCAGCACTGTGCCGGTCGAGAGGCTCCGCGACAGGAGCTGGCTGGATATCCACGGTCATACACCTTCGATAATGGATTATGCCCGGTTCAACTATGTGGCACAGCCGCAGGACAGCCTCCCCGAGCGGGACCTGTTCCCCCGTATCGGGGAGTACGACCGATGGGCCATCCGGTGGGGGTATGGCTATGCCGGTGATGGCGATCCGAAGAAAGAATCGAAGGTCCTCAACAAATGGGTGATCGATAGTCTGCGGACCAATCCCCGGCTGTGGTTCGGAGGGGAGGGGTTCAACGGCGACCCGCGTGCGCAGATGGAGGATCTCGGCGACAACAGTATGAAGGCCGGCGAATATGGCATCAAAAATTTACAGCGGATACTACCGTCGTTGCCGGTCTGGACGCGCGAAGAGGCGGACAAATACGACAATCTCGAAGAGATGTACAAACAGCTCGTGGCGCAGTTCAATCGGTATATGGGACATGTCCTCCGGAATGTCGGTGGCGTCTATGAGACCTTTCATAGCGTCGAGCAGCCTGGTGATGTCTACCAGCCTACGCCGAAGGCTGTTCAACGCGAGGCCGTCCGTTTTCTCGATGCCCAGTTGTTCGAAACGCCGCGGTGGCTCCAGGACACTGCGATCCTGAATAAGATCAGCAACCCCGACGGCGGCGATCCCGTCGCGCCCGTCCAGGCCAGTGTCCTGAGCAGTCTTCTTTCCGCCGGCCGTCTCAACCGCCTGCTGCAGTCTGCCGAACGATATGGCGACGCCCGCGTTTATACGGTGGAGGACCTGCTCGGTGACGTCCGGACCGATATCTGGAAAGAGCTGGCCACCCATCGTACCATCGATGTCTATCGCCGTGGCCTGCAAAAGACCTATGTCGAATCGCTGATCATGCTGGCCAATCCCGCTTCGCCGTCCTCCTCCGGCATCCCGGGTATCATCCTGTTTTTCGGACCCAACACGAAGAATACCGATCTTCCTTCGATTGCGAAGGCCGAGCTTTCGGCCCTGCGGGCGCGGATCGCCGCGGCCATTCCGCTGACAGCGGACCGGCTAAGTAAATATCATTTGCAGGATCTGGCGGACAGGATCAGGCGGGCGCTGGAGCCGAAGGGGTGAGGATGTTTTTTTTGGGGCGTCCCCGTTCGGTTCGGGCTCTTTGTTACAAGTCCTCGGCCTATTTGGCCTGTGGGCTTTTCACTTCGATCCCTGACGCTCTCCTTAAAGACTTCGCCAGCATTGGTGTATATTTTATACGATCTGTCATTTGATTTTTCGGAATTGATTAAACTTGCACGGAATCCTCTTCCAAGGTCGCGCCTTGTTGTTCGGTTAAATCTATTATTACATTTTTCGCTTGAGACGAAGCGTCCGAAAGCCTAATCTTTATGGCTTTAGACAAATCGCCGCGTACTGAGCTAATCGACTCTATTTCTGTAAGAACTCCGTTTACGAAAATGTCGCCGTTTCGCCCGCTCTTGACACCATTTACGACAGATGTAATCTCGGCCTTGACCACAACGCTACTGCCCCGCTGACTACACAGTTCTTCAATACTTTGGTCATAACGGAAAAAAATTCACAAACTCTCATCCACCTTCTGCTCCAAACCCTCCATCAACTCAGGCAAAAAACTTGCGGCACCTGGTCCTCGATTAGAAAAGCGCGGGCCCCGAAGGGGCCCGCGCACATGAGATGGTATCCAAAGATATTCCTAGTCTCTCGGCTCATTACCGGCTTGACTATTGACACCCGCCTCGGCAATCTCCGTCAGCTTCTGATCGGCCTGTTTTTCCTCCTCGAGCGTCTCCTCCAACAAGTCGGCGACATCCTCCTGGCCGAGTGTCCGCGCAATCTGGATAAGGCCGCCATAGGTTGCGATCTCGTAATGCTCGGCCTTTTGACCGGCCATGATCAGCGCCACGTCGCGCGTTGCCGTACCTTCATCGGTATCTTCGATCACGGAACTTCCTTCTTCGGTGATCCCTTCCATGGCATCGCACTTCTTTGCCGTGGCCTTTTCTCCCAGTAGCTTGAACACCTGTTCGAGCCGGTCTACATGCGTTTTTGTTTCTTCAAGGTGGCTTTCGAACGCGTCCTGCAATTCCCCCGAAGTCGCCGCTTTCTGAAGCTTTGGCAGCGTCTTGACGAGCTTTTGTTCCGCCCAAAGGATATCCTTAAGCTCGTCTACAAAAAATTCTTTCAGCTTCGAATCTTCAGCCCCTCCGGCGGTGCTTCGGGCATGGGCATTCCCTTTCGCAGGGGCATGGGCGCCTTTGGCCGCGGTTTTTTTTGCGGTATTTGCTTTCTGCATAAAATTGGTTTTGTATTACCCAAAGGAAAATCATGCCATCCGGGTCACTCGCAAGCCCGGTCTGAATTGCCGACAATTTGTACAGGTTTTTCCACATGATGAGCCATGACCATCGCAATCGGCCCGCTGACGCCCAGCCATTCCGCGAGGGCATTTAGCATAAACTGGCACACAAAATGTACGAAAGGACATGATCTCCAATTCCCCCTACGACCCCATCGAGCCCACCGCCTTCCTCGGAAGCGGCTACCACACCGTGATCACCCTCCGGATCCGGCCCGGCGCCCCGGTTCATACGAAGCGAACGGTCCTGTCCATCCTCATCGCCGTACCCATCGCGTACTACGCCATGCGCCAATGGCTGCAAGGTTATTCGTACCGGGCCCCGCTGTCCGTGTGGATTTTCGTCTCCGCCGGCGTCGGCATCCTTGCGGTAACACTGGCGACCGTCAGCTACCAGTCCATTAAAGCCGCACGGATGAATCCTGTGAAGAGTTTAAGGTCCGAATGATCTTTCAGTGGACCTTTGTGCGTTTTGGCGGTCGGGATCCGGCGGAGTCGAGACGCCGGTTCTCGCGGATGATGTCCCAATATTCCTTGCCATAACCCACGAACAGCTCGCTTCCCGCGGGGATGTCCCGCATGGAATAGATGAATACGCGCAATCCTTCTATCTGATAGGTGCAATTGTTCAGGAGACCTTTGGTGCGGACGATACCTTTCGCATCGTTTGCATAGCGGGCCAGCGCCTCCTTTGCTGTCGCCGCATCTATGACATGGTGGCGATTGATATAATAGATATATCCGTTGAACCCTTTGCTATCATTCACTTCCTTCCACGTGGTGATCTCCCCCTTGTATTCCACGATCTTCTTTCCGACTGGAATGGCTTTGGTAGTGAAGAGGCCCTTTCCGGCGCCTTTCAGGGTGGATCGTCGAACGACGAGCTGTTTCTCGAGTAACGGCATGATGCGAATTTGTATAGCCTTTTAGGATGCGCAATATAGGTATTATGGCTGGATGACCGGGACCTCTTCTATCAGCCTCGGGCAGCAATTCCCGAGCCAGCCAGCCGTATGAAAATCTCCCGGGGAGCGCGGGATTCTTCGGCCATTCACGTAAATTGCGGTTATGGAGGAAGCCCTACCGCAAGCGAACGGAAAGTTCGAAGCCGTGAACAAGCAGGCGATGCTTGCCGCCATCATCGAGTCGTCCGTAGATGCCATCATCAGCAAAACGCTGGGGGGTTATATCACCAGTTGGAACCAGGCGGCGGAGCGAATGTTCGGGTATACCGAAAATGAGGTCATCGGACGGCATATCTCGCTGCTGATCCCGCCGGACAAGCTGGATGAAGAAGATATGATCATCGGCCGGATACGCAGCGGTCTGCGCGTAGAGCACTTTCAGACCGAGCGGCTCACCAAGACCGGGGATATCATCCCGATATCGCTGACCATTTCTCCAATAAAGGACAGCGACGGCCGGATCATCGGCGCCTCCAAGATCGCAAGGGACATCTCGGACCAGGTCAGGGCGCAGCAGGAGCTACAGACCCATGCGCATATCCAGGAGCTGTTGTTATCGGCGGGCACCCTGCTATCGCAAAACCTGGAGCTGCGATCCATTCTTCAGAAAGTGACCGATATCACGACCCAGCTGTCGGGCGCGGAATTCGGCTCTTTCTTTTACAACATGACCGATGCCAACGGGGAAACCTACATGTTGTATACCTTATCGGGCGTGCCGAAGGATCACTTTAAGGATTTCCCCATGCCGCGCAATACACCTTTATTCCAACCGACTTTCAGCGGCGAAGCCATCGTGCGCTCGGACAATATCCGCGAGGATCCGCGTTATGGCCGGAATGCCCCGTATAACGGAATGCCCGACGGGCATCTGCCCATCATCAGCTATCTCGCGGTGCCCGTCAGCTCGCCGTCAGGCACGGCAACGCTCGGAGGATTGTTCTTCGGTCATTCCAAACCGGCCATGTTCAGGGAGGAACACGAAAAGCTGGTTGCAGGCATCGCCGCACAGGCGGGTGCGGCCATCGAGAATGCAAAGCTTTACGAGGAGATCCGGCAGTTGAATACCCGGAAGGACGAATTCATCGGCGTAGCGGGTCACGAGCTGCGAACGCCCCTCACTACCGTCAAGGGGTATCTCCAGTTGCTGGAAGACCAGATGCCGGAAGGCCTGTCGAAGGATTTTACGGTAAAGGCGATCCGGCAGGTGAACAAACTGAACAGGCTGGTCGCCGATCTGCTCGACGTCACCAAAATCCAGGCGGGCAAGCTCGAATATACCATGATGCCCTGTTTTATGCTTCCGCTGATAAGAGAAAGCCTGGATACCGTAGGACAAATGCATACCACGCACCGGATCGTGGCCGAATTGCCGGATGAGGACATCGTCGTCACCGCCGACAGCACCAGGATCGAACAGGTATTGATCAATTTCCTTACGAATGCCATCAAGTATTCGCCGGATGCCAGTGAGATCGGTCTTTCGGTCATGGTAAAGGAAGCTCGGGTGATCGTCAGCGTGCAGGATTGGGGAATGGGTATCCCGAAAGAACACCAGGCCCATATCTTCAACAGGTATTATCGGGCCCATTCGGACCGCATTGTCAGCGGTATGGGCATCGGCTTATACATTGCCAAAGAGATCATAGACAGACATGGCGGCACGATCGGCGTGGACAGCCAGGAAGGTGTTGGTTCTGTCTTCTATTTTTCGCTGCCTTTGCCGGAGTGAGGGGCGTTGTTGCCTTTGCCGGAGTGAGGAGCACCGCCGCCTTTGGCAGGGTGAGGAGCGTTGCCGCCTTTGGCCGCCGGACCCGTGCCCGCATGACCCGTGCCCGCATTGCCCCCGCGCGGGCGTTTCTTGTCCAGCGCGTTCAGCCCTTCTTCATCGGAGTTGTCCCTTCGGGCCAATTCGCCTTCGTCAAGATCGTCGGTGGGATCGCCTTCGGCGAATTCGGGGTCGAGATGAATATCTTTTTCCGCCTCGCGCTGCGCGTCCTTTACAGGGTCGTGCGGCGTGGTATTTTTGTGCTTAGCCATATTGGTGAACGTCACAAAT
>DASYSV010000001.1:0-3587 GCA_036010185.1 Puia sp. | reverse complement strand
CGGATAGCTGCGGAAACATTCCTGACGCGCGTCGTCGTCATGGTAAACCACGCCCCCCCTCCAGTCGTCCTTACATTTGATCCCGAAATGATTGTTCGACGATTTGCACAATTCGCTCGTACCCGCCTGAGACTCATGCAGACCCTGCGCAAGGATGATGGCGGCAGGTATTCCCGAACGCTGCTCCTCCGAAATGGCCAGCGCTTTGTAGGTGTTGACATACAAGACGCCGTTCGAACTGATCTGCGCCGGCAAACGCTGCCACGCCGCTAACAACACGATCCCCGTCACTATCCCTCTTATTCGCATCAAAACCTATTTCTTTCTGATAAAAAATAAACCGTCCCTAACGGTCAGGATCACTTTTTCGACACTCTCATCGGCTGCCACCAACTCATTAAAACCCTGTATCGCCTTCGCGCTCTTTCCCCCGATCGGCTCTTCCAGCACCTGTCCATGGAACAATACATTGTCCGCGATGATCAACCCTCCCGGCCGCACTCTCGGCAACACCTGCCTGTAATACCCGGAATATCCTGTCTTGTCGGCATCGATAAAGACAATGTCCCAGACCTCCTCCAGGGTGGGAAGAATGGCTAACGCGTTTCCGCGGTGCAATATTATCCTGTCCCCCCATTTCCACCGGCGGAAATAACCCATGGCCCGATCGGCATCCTCCTCCCGAAGCTCGATCGTATGCAGCCGCCCTTCCGGCCCCAATCCGGCCGCCAGACAAATCGCGCTATAGCCCATAAAAGTCCCGATTTCCAGTATCCGCTGCGGCTGCAGCAGGGTGCTCACCAATTGCAATAACCGTCCTTGCAGCGGTCCGCTCAGCATTTGCGCCTCAGGGTGATTCGCGGCCGTATACGCCGCTATCTCTTCCAATAACGGCCCCACCGGCGAAGAATATTTTTCCGCGTAGGCCTGGGCTCTCGGATCGATCATTTCCATGCCCGCAAATATAAGCCAATCCGGCAAGGCCGCCTCAGGTCAATCCGCCACATACCCCACTGCCGACCTGCTCTCCGCCCGCGACAACCCCCATAATCCCAAAAAGGTCAGTAGCCCATTGACCACCAATAACTCGATCCCGATCTGGAACCCGCCGAACCAACGCGCCGAATATTCCGATAAAAAATAGCACGCCACCGGCGCCAGCAGACACAAGGCCGTGATCTTCCACGTATTCGGAAGCAACCGTTTCGTAAAGATACCGAAGGCGAAAAGACCCAATAAGGGACCATAGGTATACCCCGCCAGGTCGAGGATGACATTGATGATGGATTTATTATCCACCCACTTGAATACGAGGATGCAGATCAGGAACAAGACGGCAAAGCTGCCATGTACGGTCATCCTCGTCCGCCTTAGCTGCTTCTCGCTGAGTCCCTTGTTTTTAATATTCAGCATATCGATGCAGAAAGACGACGTCAGCGCGGTCAACGCGCCGTCCGCACTGGGGAACAAGGCCGATATCAACGCGATGATAAAGATGATGGAAACAGATTGTGGCAGATAATGCAACGCCAGGGTCGGAAACAGGTCGTCCCCGATGACATTCTTCCCGCCCAGCACCAGCGTATGTCCCTGGTATACCGCCCCCTTGTCCAGCGCATACAGATACAACAACCCGCCCAGCAACAGGAACAAAAAGCTCACCAGCACCATGATAAAGCTGAAGGTCACGACATTTTTCTTGGAATCCCCCAGGTTCTTCACGCTGATATTCTTCTGCATCATCTCCTGGTCCAGCCCTGTCATGGCTATCGCTATGAACATCCCGCCAATGATCTGCTTGCCGAAAAAACCCCTGCTCAGGACATCGGTATTGAAGATGGAAGTAAACCCGCCGTCACCCATGGCATGCAGGGCCCCGCCCGCCGGAAAATGCAGATGCCGCAGGATATACACGGTGCATACGACCAGTCCCAGTAACATGAACGTCGTCTGCAACGTGTCGGTATATACGATCGTCTTCACACCCCCTTCGAAGGTATACAGCAGGATCATCAGCAGGATGACCAGGCTGGTCAGACCGAACGGAATCCCCATATCCCTTAAAATGAAAATATGCAGGACATTGATCACCACATACAATCTCGCCGTCGCGCCCACAGTGCGCGAAATGATAAAGAACAACGCCCCTGTCCGGTAAGCCACCGGTCCAAATCTGCTGGAAAGATAGTTGTATATCGAGGTCAGATGCAGCCTGTAGTATAAAGGCAGCAGGACAAAGGCGATGACAAGATAGCCGATCCAATACCCGATGATGACCTGCAGATAGCTGAACGCCTTATGCCCCTCGCCGGCAAAATCTCCCACCGTTCCGGGCACGCTGACAAAGGTGATACCCGATAGTGAGGTCCCGATCATTCCGAATGCAACCAGCATCCAGTTCGAATTACGGTTTCCGATGAAAAAGGAATCGTTGTTGGAATTACGCGAGGTCCGCCAGGCTACCGCCAGCAACAAAAGAAAATATCCGATGACGAATACGAATAACAGCGATGAAGACATCCGTGAAATTAGGTATTTTTATCCCATCTATGGAGATAAAATGCATCGCCGTTTTCTGCGGTTCGAAATTCGGGTACGACCCCATCTTCGCCACTCATACCGCCGAGCTGGGCCGTCTCATCGCCTCGAAAAACCTGAAGGTCGTCTATGGAGGAGGCAGCGCCGGGCTGATGGGCCTTCTGGCCGATACCGCCATGGCTGGCGGCGCCTCAGTCCTGGGCGTCATCCCCGAACTGCTCATGCAATGGGAACAATATCATAAAGGGATCACGGAACTTCGCACGGTCACCGACATGCATGTCCGAAAAAAGATGATGTATGAACATTGCGACGCCGCCATTATCCTCCCCGGCGGTTTCGGCACCCTAGACGAGTTGTTCGAGATGCTGACGTGGAATCAGCTCAGGATACACTCGAAACCCATCTTCCTCCTCAACTCCGGCGGGTTCTACGACCATTTGCTCGATCATATGCGCCATCTCGAAAAAGAAGGCTTTCTTTACGACCGCCTCGATGACCGCATCATCGTCTGCACAACGCCCGACCAGATCGCCGCCCGGCTGCCCTGACGCCCGGCCGCCGCGACCAAACGACCGCCGCGACCAAACGACCGCCGCGACTAACCACCCGCGCCGCTATCTCTGCTTATGCACGAAAACATCGAACCCCGCCCGCAACACCGGCAACGGATGCCCGTATGCATCATTGTATGGTGAGTTGATATTGCGAAGCATATCCACCATCAGCGCGAGATAGAACGTACCCTGGCCAATGCCGCGTCCGCCATAACCGATACCCGCCAACACGCTCGCCGCCGTGGCATTCTGCCTGAGCGTGCCGCCATAGGTCTCGTCCTTCAGCGTTATACTCGTCCAGTTATTTTCCGGTTGCACCGTCACAAACAAAAAAGGCAGGAACCATGCCCTGGCAAAAACCCCGCCACCATAGACGAATTCTTTCGAAGAGATATTTTGATTGTAGGCGGGATCCGCCGAGATCGAATTATAGGTGAAATTCACCACGATACCCGCATCGAGCCACTTATTCAACGCATACCCCATCTCCGG
>DASYSV010000138.1:0-11672 GCA_036010185.1 Puia sp. | reverse complement strand
TTTTTTGCTCCTTATGGCGAAATTACCTCCGCGAAAGTCATAATGGACAAAATAACGAACCAATCCCGTGGATTCGGTTTTATTGAAATGCCTGATGAAGCCGCTGCGAAGAAGGCGATCACCGAACTGGATGGGGCATCCGTCGAGAACAGGACCATCAAGGTCAATGAAGCAAGGCCTAAAGAGGCTCGACCGGCACGCAATGATAACAGCCGCAATTTTAACAACGCCAACAGCTACAATAAAAACAGGTATTGATATTTGTTTAAATTGAATTAAAGCCCCGGCGAACCGGGGCTTTTTTTATTATCGGACGGCAGCCGAGGGTCCGAATTCATCACCTGCTCCCGAATCCTTATCGAAAAGTATGAGCCAAACCGCTGGCGCTGAAGAGAAAACGCCCGGGCATTCGTTTTGCAACATCAGCAGTAAACAAACCATTGGAAAAGCGTATTTTAGGCAATATTGTGTCAATCGCCGCGCTCAAATATTTCTATTATGAAAGTCACAGCCAGTACGGTTTTTGACATCTTGTCACGTCTACGCTCTTATTTCCAGAAGGCCGCGAATCCGTGGGCTTATGGCGACGAGGAGCCCTTTCGCTCCGAACTGTACAGTTCAGACCAGCTGAACAACCATGCCAAAGCAATTGCCGCAAAGCACCTTCTGCAAACGACCCATCCCGTTGATCGACTGTTGAACAGACTTGCCGACAATGAAAACACGCTGCTGGAAGTGCGGGATTTACTGGTCGGGAACATCAAGTCGGGGAAAGTCATTACTCCCGGAGCAGAATGGCTGCTCGACAATTTTTACCTCATCGAGGAGCAGGTAGTGCTGGCCCGGAAACACCTCCCAAAGGGATATAGTGAGGCGCTCCCCGCACTGGCGACCGGCAATTCCGCGGGCCTCCCGCGGGTCTACGATATCGTACTGGAGATTATTTCTCATAGCGACGGCCGGGTGGATGCCCACAACCTCGGCAGTTTTGTAGCCGCCTATCAGACGGTCCAGGCACTTACGCTGGGCGAGTTGTGGGCCATACCCATCATGCTGCGATTGGCGGTTATCGAAAACCTGCGGCGGGTTTGCGGAAAGATAGCGCTCGATATGATCGATCTCAACCTTGCCGATTATTGGGCCGACAAAATGATCGATACCATAAAGAACGAGACGGGAGATCTGATCCTTACGATCGCCGACATGGTACGGTCAAAACCTCCGTTGAGCAGCCCATTCGTCGCTGGTTTTATCCGAAACCTGCAAGGAAAGGGACCCGCATTGGCCTTGCCGCTCAGTTGGCTGGAACAACAATTGGCAGGAGTGGGTACCAACAGCAATGTCCTGGTCCGGCTGGAAAACCAAAAACAAGCTGCCGACCAGGTTTCGGTCCGTAACAGCATCGGAACTTTGCGATTTATCGGAACGACGGACTGGAAGGAATTTGTCGAGACGCTCAGCCTCGTAGAACAAATATTGGTAAAGGATCCTGCCGGCACCTATTCCCGTATGGATTTCGCTACCCGGGACCGATACCGGCACGTTGTGGAATCCATCGCCAAAGGTTCCAGGTTGCCGGAGACGGAGGTCGCACAAAAAGTGCTCACCCTTGCCGGAAACCACAATGACACTCATCCTTCCGGTAAAAAAGAGCAACACGTAGGTTACTATCTGATCGGTAAAGGACTAAAGCAGACAGCACAAGCGCTGGGAAAACAAAATGGCCCCACCCGGCGCCTGCTCCGGAAAGCAACGAAGATCCCACTTTTCCTTTACCTGTGCTCTATCGTTTTGCTAACCGGGTTGATAACCGCTGCGATGTTCTATCTTCCCTACAGTCAGGGCATTCGCAACAAATATCTGCTATCGGTGATAATCCTGCTGGTGATCTCAGCGTCCGCACAGCTGGCCATTGCCCTGGTCAACTGGCTCTCCACGCTGCTGGTCAAGCCTAACTTATTGCCACGCATGGATTTTTCCATGGGAATTCCTTCCGAATATCGAACCCTGGTCATCGTACCCACCCTGCTTTCCAGCCCGGCGTATATCGAATCGCTGATGGAAGGATTAGAAATACGTTTCCTGGCCAACAAAGAAGACCACCTGCATTTTGGATTGCTGACCGATTTTGTAGACGCCGATGTCGAAAAGCTTGAAGGAGATCAGGAATTGATCGATCTGGCAAGCGCCGGGATCGACGCGTTGAATAAGAAATACCGGCAAACGGAGAACGATATATTCTTTCTGTTCCATCGCTCCAGGCTTTGGAATGCCGGAGAACGAAAATGGATGGGCTACGAACGCAAACGGGGGAAGATAACAGCGCTTAATGCCCTGCTGAGGCGCGGGGGGGAACATGAATTTTCCCTGATCAGGGGAGACTACCGCATTCTGTATGACGTAAAATACGTGATCACCCTGGATTCCGACACCCAGCTTCCGAGAGAATCCGCATGGAAGCTGGTAGCGACGATGGCACATCCGCTGAACCAGCCCGAATACAATGCGCGGAAAAAATGCGTTACGGCAGGATACGGCGTGTTACAGCCGAGGGTGGAGTCGTCCATCCCTTTAACCGCGACTTCTCTCTATCTGAATATGCAAGGCAGCGATTCGGGTATCGACCCTTATACCCGCGTCTCCTCCGACGTATACCAGGACCTTTTTGACGAAGGATCTTTCATCGGAAAAGGGATCTATGATGTAGACATTTTTGAGCTGACTTTCAGGGACCTTTTTCAGGAAAACCGGATCCTGAGTCACGATTTGCTGGAAGGCTGTTATGTGCGGTCCGGATTGGTCAGCGATGTTTTCCTCTATGAAGAAAACCCGTCCCGATATGAATCGGACCTCAGGCGTCATCACCGCTGGATCAGGGGCGACTGGCAGATCGCGGGCTGGATGTTGCCCTTTGTCACGACCGGCACCGGACGCGTGATCAGGAACAAACTTTCGGCATTGTCGAGGTGGAAGATAATCGACAACCTTCGGCGAAGCCTTCTACCCCTATCCCTATTCTCCATTCTTTTGTTAGGATGGTTCGTTCTCCCTTTTCCCTGGTTTTGGACGTTGGCGGTCTTTACGATCATCCTGCTCCCGCAGATGGTCGCTATTAGCTGGCAACTATTACATAAACCCGCTGATATTACGGTTAAAGCGCACCTGTCCGAAATAGCCGGTAATTTGAAAATTTCGCTGATCCGGTTTGTCTTCGCTATTGCCATCCTTCCATTTGAAGCGTTCCAGTACGCGGACGCTATTCTGCGAACGGGCTGGCGAATGTTGGTTACCCGGCGGAGGCTAATGGAATGGACGCCCTTTGCCAGTCACTCCGGGAACCGCCGTGGCTCTCTCTGGTCCACTTATCAATTCATGCCGATCGGGCCGCTCCTGGCCCTTGGCTGTGCAGCCTTCCTGCTGACTAATCTACAGGATCTGCTGGTCGCCAGTCCCATTCTTTTTTTATGGCTTCTGTCGCCGGCGGTGGTATGGCGCCTGAGCAAACCGGAGACCGAGCCCAGTCCGAAATTGAACACTGAAGAGTTGTCATTCTTGCATAAGACCGCCCGCAAGACCTGGGCGTTCTTCGAACAGTTCGTAACAGCCGATGACAATTGGTTGCCACCCGACAACTTCCAGGAGTACGAAGGACCGGTTATCGCTCACCGGACATCGCCAACCAACATGGGACTGTCGCTGCTGGCCAATCTTGCCGCATACGATTTTGCCTACCTTTCCGGCACTGAACTCATGAACCGATGCGCCCTCACCCTTAAGACGATGAACAAGCTGGAGCGCTACAAAGGGCATTTTTGCAATTGGTACGATACCCGATCCCTATCGACCTTGCACCCCAGGTATGTATCGACCGTCGACAGCGGGAACCTCGTCGGACATCTGCTCACGTTGCGTCAGGGACTGTTAGCAATACCAGGACAGCCCATATTCACCGACAAAGTGCTGGAAGGATTCAACACGACGGTAACGATCATTTCCGGCGAATCCAAAGGACGTTTCGACCAAATCATTGGTCAATTAAAGTCCCCGTTGCAACAAACCCTTCCGGATGGCGGATCGCTGGTCACCATAAACCGACTGCTTGACGAACTGGCCGGTCTCGTCGATCGGATACGCCTTCCGGCAGAAGAGGCCGATACCGAACTATCGAGATGGGTCGGCAGGCTTTCCCATCAGGTAAGCGATCACCGGGAACAGCTTCGTCAACTGATTCCCTGGATAGATCTGTTACCCATTCCCGAACGCTTTGCGCGACTGGCGCCCATGGATCGGATACCAACGTTGCGATCTCTCCAGGCCATGCGGGACACCTGCCTGAAGGTGCTAACTGAATACGAAGGACAAACGCAAATTGCGGAAGATAAGAAATGGCTCGGCCGGATGCGCACCTCGCTTGACGAAGCCGAAACACTGGCGATATCCAGGATCGGACAGCTGGAGCAGTTGGCGGAACAATGCGAAGAGTTTAGTGAAATAGAATACGATTTTCTGCTCGAGCCGTCGACCGGGCTTCTCAGGATCGGCTTCAATCTCGAGGAACAGCGAAAAGACAACGGATACTACGATTTATTGGCCTCCGAGGTAAGGCTGGGAATTTTTGCGGGCATCGCCCAGGGTAAGCTCCTGCAGGAAAGCTGGTTCGCCCTCGGACGTTTGCTCGCCGACTCCGGTGAAGACCCTATCTTACTTTCCTGGAGCGGTTCGATGTTTGAATATCTGATGCCCCGGCTGGTGATGCCTTCCTACGAGAAAACGCTTCTGGCACAAACCAGTAAAGCGATGGTCAGACGGCAGATCGAGTATGCGACGCAGCAGGGCAAACCCTGGGGCATCTCGGAATCCGCCTACAACCTGGTGGACGCCAATCTGAATTATCAGTATCGGGCATTCGGCGTACCCGGACTGGGGCTAACCCGGGGGCTGGAAGAAAATTTTGTCATCGCACCCTATGCCTGCATGATGGCATTGATGGTTTTGCCCGAAGACGCCGTTTCCAATCTGCAGGTCTTGTCAGCGAAAGGTCTGGAAGGCGAATATGGCTTTCGTGAGGCGGTGGATTATACAGCTTCCCGGGTGCCCAGGGGCAAAAATTCGGTCATTATCCGGTCTTATATGGTCCACCATCAGGGCATGGGATTGCTATCGCTGGCCTATGTCCTGTTGGATAAGCCGATGCAGCAACGGTTCGTATCGGATCTCCGTTTTCAGGCAACCCTGCTGCTTTTACAGGAACGGATCCCGCGCACCACGCTGTTTTACGCTCATACGGAGGACATGGTAGACTCCCACTCGTCTACGCCCGACACCCAGATCCGGGTCATCAATACCCCTTTTACGAGGATACCGGAAATCCAACTCTTGAGCAATGGTCGCTATCAGGTCATGGTCGCCAATTCCGGAGCGGGATACAGCCGGTGGAAAGACCTTTCGGTCACCCGCTGGAGAGAAGACCCTACCAAAGACGACCGGGGCATATTCTGTTATATTAAAGACGTGACCAGCGGCAACTTTTGGTCAAATACATATGAACCCACCTTGCGCGCCGGCAAAAAATACGAGGTAATATTTTCACAGGCCCATGTTGAATTCCACAGACACGATCATGGCATCGATACCAACACGGAAATAGTCATCTCACCGGAAGATGATATGGAAATGCGTCGGGTAAAGATCACCAATAGATCCGCATTTTCAAGAGTGCTGGAGATAACAAGCTATGCCGAGGTGGTCATGGCAACCCAGGCCGCGGATGAGGCGCATCCGGCTTTTAGCAACCTCTTCGTGGAGACGGAGATCCTTCCCGAATATTCAGCGGTGGTTTGCACACGCCGTCCGCGCTCAGAAGAGGAAACGCCACCCTGGATGTTTCACCTGATGAGTGTTCAGGGCGCCACCGTGGAAGCCACCTCCTATGAGACCGCACGGCTGCCATTTATCGGCCGGGGTAGATCGCTGATCCACCCGCAGGCGATGGACATGGAGTCCTTGTCCGGCAGCCAGGGAGCAGTACTTGATCCGATCGTGGCAATCCGCTACCGCATTTCGATAAAACCAAATCATACCGCCACCATCGATCTGATCTATGGGATCAGCGAAACAAGGGAAGCATGTGAAGCATTGATGCACAAATACCGGGATGAACATTTGAGAAACCGCGCCTTTGAGCTTTCCTGGACCCATAACCAGGTACTGCTGCGCCAGATCAACGCAACGGAAGCCGACGCCCAGCTATACGATCAGTTGGCTTCCTCCCTCATCTATCCCAATCCTGCCTTACGAGGTGAGGCAACTGTGATCCTCAATAACTTCAGAGGCCAATCGGGTCTTTGGAGCCATTCGGTGTCCGGTGACATCCCGATCGTATTGCTGCATATGAGTGATCAGGAAAACCTGGAGCTCGCACGACAAATGATACAGGCGCATACCTACTGGCGCCTGAAAGGCCTGACCGTCGACCTCGTGATCTGGAATGATGACCATGGGTCCTACCGCCAATTCCTGCAGGACCAGATACAGGGCCTGGTCAATACCGATGCCGGAAATCAGCCTTATCAAAAACCCGGCAAAATATTCGTCCGATCCGCAGATCAGATCTCGCCCGAAGACCGTATCCTTTTTGAAAGCGTCGCGAGGGTCGTCATTTATGACCATAAAGGCACACTTTCAGAACAGGTGAACCACATTTACATGGGGAATACGCCTTTGCCCTTCCTTCAATCAAGCCCCGTGCAGACGGAAGAGCCATCCGATTCGCTCGCACTGCCGGACAATCTTCTTTTTGACAATGGCACGGGCGGTTTCACCCCGGATGGCAAAGAATATAAGATACTGACGGAAAGAAAGAGAACGACACCCGCTCCCTGGGTCAATGTAATCGCCAACCATGCTATCGGTACCGTCCTTTCGGAAAGCGGCTCCGGCTACACATGGTGCGTTAACGCGCATGAATACCGGCTGACACCCTGGAGCAATGACCCCGTCATCGATGCGGGCGGGGAAGCATTCTATCTGCGGGATGAGGAATCCGGCTATTTTTGGTCCCCGGTCCCTTTCCCGGTTCGCGGACCTACCCCTTATTTAACCACGCATGGATTCGGCTATAGCCGATTTCAACATGTCGAACAAGGCATCGCTACGGAAATGTGTGTTTTTGTTGACAGCGATCTGGCTGTTAAGTGGACGGTGTTGAAGATAAAAAATCAGTCCGGACGGCGACGCAAGCTCTCCGCTACCGGGTACCTGGAAATCGTCCTGGGAGATGTTTCGAGCAGGACTGGTATGCATATTCTTTCGCAACAGGACACCGATAGCGGGGCGCTGCTCTTCTTCAACAGGTACAACCCTGCATTTTCCGACCGGGTCAATTTTTTTAAGGTCGACGAAGCCGGACCTCCGGCCTTCACCGCCGACCGGCTTGAATTTATCGGCAGGAACAGGAACCTGCAGGACCCACAAGCAATGCACCGCAAAAGGCTGTCCGGCAGAACCGGTGCCGGTATTGATCCCTGTGCTGCCTTGCAGGTGGCATTCGAACTATCCGAAGGCGCTGAAAAAGAAATGGTATTTGTCCTGGGAAGCGCACCGAATGCCCGGGAAGCCCGCGAGTTGATCGGGAAACTTTCCGGCCCGCGCACCGCCCAACTTTCACTGAGCCGGGTCACTGAATACTGGAAAGAGATTTTAGGGTCGGTACAGATCACCACCCCCGACGACGCCCTGAATATATTCGGCAATGGCTGGCTTCTTTATCAAACAACTTCCTCCAGGTTGTTCGGTCGGAGCGGTTTTTATCAATCAGGCGGCGCTTTCGGATTCAGGGATCAGCTGCAGGACGTGCTGGCCTTGCTCCATACCAGACCTGATCTGGCCCGCGAACAAATCCTCCTGAACGCATCCAGGCAGTTCGTGGAAGGCGATGTGCAGCACTGGTGGCATCCGCCCGAAGGAAGAGGTGTCCGAACCCACTGTTCCGACGATATGCTTTGGCTACCCTATGTCGTCGCCCGATATATCGCGGTCACCGGCGACACGGACCTGCTGAACTCCACCGTCGGCTATCTGGAAAGCAGGCTGCTATACCCGGAAGAAGACTCCCTCTATGATTTGCCGGCAAGCGGCAACTTCAGCGGGACATTGTTCGAACACTGCGTGCGGGCGATCAAACATGCTTTACGCTTTGGTCAACATGGCCTGCCACTCATCGGCACGGGCGACTGGAATGACGGAATGGACAAAGTAGGCAATAAAGGCACGGGCGAAAGCGTCTGGCTCGCTTTTTTCCTGTATGATATACTGAGACGGTTTAGCAATACGGCAAATTCCTACGGAGATCACTTCTTTGCCGAGATCTGCGCGACGGAAGCCGACAGCTTACAGTCCAGGATCGAAACGGCCGGCTGGGATGGCGCGTGGTATAAACGGGCGTATTTCGATGACGGAACGCCTTTGGGTTCCGCAGAAAATAAAGAATGCCGGATTGACGCCGTTTCGCAGAGCTGGGCGGTCCTGTCCGGGGCTGCGAGCGACAAAAGGGCCGTCATGGCCATGTCCTCGCTCGAAGAAAAGCTCGTCAGAAAAGACCTGAAATTGATCCAGCTGCTGGATCCACCTTTCAATTCAACCGAATTGAACCCCGGGTATATCAAAGGCTATGTACCTGGCGTCCGGGAGAACGGTGGCCAGTATACACATGCCGCCATCTGGTCCTTAATGGCATTCGCTATGTTGGGTCAAAGGGAAAAGGTCTGGCAACTGCTGGAAATGATCCATCCCATCAACCATTCGGATGATGATGCGTCCGTCCGGGTATACAAAGTCGAACCTTATGTAATGGTGGCGGATATTTATGCAAACGAGTCGCATAAAGGTATGGGCGGCTGGACCTGGTACACTGGCTCCGCCGGCTGGATGTATCAATTTATCCTTGGCTCGTTGATCGGATTGGATCGACGGTCGGATTCATTAAGTTTCAAGCCTTGCTTTCCGTCGAACTGGCCTTCCATTCAACTGACGTATCGCTATGGCAGATCCGAATACCGGATCACCGTTTTCCAGCTGTCCGATGATTCTGCATCCCGGTGGAAAATGGACGACCTGCAAGGTTCCGGGAACACGATAAAACTCACAGATGACGGACAGATCCACCTCGTGGAAATGCATATTCGTAATGGACACTAAGGCGCCTTCACGAAAGGAAAACTCTTTCGCCCGCCCTCTGCTGTCAACTCGAGAAAATACGTCCCCGGCTCCAACCGATGCACATCCAGCGAATACTCGCTCTGCTGCTCCAGCTTCACGCTCATCAGCGCGTTTCCGGCTGCATCCCTCACCAACAACAAGGTGGAACTCTTTGCATCCAATCCCTGCACATGCAAAAGGGAGCGCACCGGATTCGGAAATACCCTTAGCCCTGTCGGCGCCAGTCCCGATCCCAGCTGACTAATGGAACCCGGATCCGACGAGGTCACAAACGGTGGAGGAGAAAGGACAAAAGGATTATTGTATCGGGCCACAGCATCATACAGGCCGGCATAACCCGCCACGACAAGTTTCCCGTTCTGTTGTTGTGCGAACGCCGTCGCATTAGCCGACTGACCGCTCCATCCCGTCGTAAGGACCCCGATTGTACCAAATCGGGTATCCAAAGCCCCATTCACGGTCAACCGGCATAACCCGAATGTGTGGACTGCGCCGTTTGTTGGCTCAACTATACCCGCCGCGTAGATGAATCCCTGCCAATCCTGCAAAACTGCCGTTGCGAAAGCGCTGGCCGAAGGAAAGGCGACGTTCTGCTTTCCATTCCCCGAGAAACCCGGGTCTAACGATCCATCGGGCCGCAAACGAACGATCATGAAACGATATTTGGTATTCGTGCCTGAGGGCAAGTATTGCCCTGCGGCAAGAATATAGCCATCGGTCTGCATGCTTACTGCATCGAGGAAGACCGGGCTATTGCCAACACTCACCGGCGTTACACCCCCGACACCGAATTGAGGATCGGGGAAGCCGGTATGAGTGAAACAGGATACCTGTGTAAAGGCCGTAGCTCCACCGCCGCCGACGGTAATAATGCGCCCCGCTCCATCGACGGTCATGGCATTGATCGGTCCGCCGGTCAAAGTGGCCAGGCCATTCGTCCCGAAAGTATTGTCCAGCACTCCATCCGCACTGTACCGGGCGACGTCGACCCCATTTCCGCTTCCGTTGCCGCCAACAAGTATCTTATCATCGGCTTGTATGGCCATAGCATAGGCCTGTATGGGTGCCGGAATGACCAGGTAACCGGTGGGACTAAAACCGAGATCCAGCGATCCGTCCGCCGCCAGCCGCACCAATACGGCCTCGCGTCCTTCGTTGGGCAAACCAAACTCCCCCATCAACACGAGCTTTTGGGTCGTCTGGATCCCAACCTTCACCGACCCGAATATATAATTGGCAAAGGCGATCGAAACTTTTCCGCCCGATCCGAAATTCGGATCCAGCGTGCCGTTCGGCAAGAACCGCATGACGGCAAACCCCGTCGTCGACCCATCATCATAATATCCGGCAACCACGATGTTCTGGTCGGGCTGGATAAGCATATCGGACCCGGCAGTAGTAAAACTGCCGATCTTCGCCAGCACTTTCCCATTTCCACTAAAGCTATTATCCAGTTGTGCGCGGAGTGATAGTGAAGCGAGCAACAGACAGCCCGCGGCCAGCAGATATTTCATAACGCAGGTTTTGCCCGCAAGATAGCGTGCACAATCCCGACCTCAATACCGTAATCGGGGGAGTGAAGAAAGCTCATTCATCCTTTAACGAAGTGGTCGGATTGGCCAGAGCAGCCCGCACGGTGAGCCAGACTGTCGTTAACAGCGCTATCAGCACGAGCGCGGCTATAGGAAGAATAAATTGCCACAAGACCAATTTCACTCTGAATGCATAGCCTCTTAACCATCGATCGATCAGGAAAAGCGCTGCAGGCATAGCGATCAGGCTGCAAAAAAGGATCAGCCGGATCACATCCCGGGTGAGCAGGGTTACGATATTTCGAACGGATGCGCCCAATACTTTACGAACCCCTATCTCCTTATTCCGACGGGCGGTGGAATAGGCGGTTAGCCCATACAATCCCATACAGGCGACAAATATGGCAAGTGAGGCAAATATCATGAAGTTGCGTCCAAATTGCACCTCCTGCTGATATTGCCGGTTATAAGATTCCTCCAGGAAAAAGGAATCAAAAGATGATTCCGGGAAAAACCGGTCCCAGACATTTTTCAATTCGGCCACCTTGTCGCGCATACGCCCCGAATTGATCTTAACGGAGAAATAATCCGTAGGAACCCATCCCAGGGCAGGGTCCATACACAAAATAATAGGCGTGAATTCCTTTTGAAGCGATTGCTGATGATAATCTTTTATCACCCCGATAACCTCACTCGGATGCTTGTCCACCGTTTCTAACCATACCCGCCCTCCTATGGCCTGTTCAGGGGAAGCAAAACCGAATTGTCTTACGGCCGATTCATTCAGGATGACGCCGAAAGAGTCCAATGGGCGGCTTTTGTCGAAGTCCCGCCCGGCTATGATCCGGAGTCCGTACGTCTTGACATAATCATCATCCACTCTCAGCATTTCATACATCCGCTCCTCCGATTTGGCCGTGCCAT
>DASYSV010000018.1:0-3932 GCA_036010185.1 Puia sp. | reverse complement strand
CGCCCCGGCCCCGAAGGCGGAATTCATCCGCTGCAGGAAATCCGACGCAAGCATATTGTCCGCATCACAGACAAGCGCGATGTCGAATGGCTCCCCGATCCTCTTGAATGCATCATTCAATGATTTCGTCTTGGTGCTCTTTTCAAAAGACACCTCCAGTACCGTCAGGGGCAGCTGTTTCAAAACCCCGATGGTCTCCGGCTGAAAACTATCGGCAATGATAAATACATGATAACGATCGGCTGGATAATCCTGCTGCAACAGGTTGCGGGCCGTAGAAAGAATGATGCCATCCTCCTTGTAAGCAGGCACCAGCACCGCTATCCGCCGCTTGTGATCATCGGGCCTCAACCTGTCCATTTTCTTGCGCGAAAAAAGACGGCCGGACAATGAGAGGAGAAAAAGATAGGCTACGGACCCCGCACAATACACAAAACAAACCCAAAAACAGAGGTATATTATTTTATTAAATAACATATTGCAAAATAATGATTCTCTTGTTTACGATACATTATTTTTACTTCCATAATTTACTCCTATGTCGATTTGGCTCTCTTTGTTCGTCGCCTGCTGCTTCATCGTTATCTATAATTATGCCGGCTATGCAATCATCGCCTGGCTGTTCAACAGGCTCCGGCGCCCCCGCACCCTCCCCCACCTCGCCGACCATCAGCTACCGGGTATCTCTTTCATCGTGGCAGCCTACAACGAAGAAGATTGCATCGCGGCAAAAATTACCAATAGCCTCGAACTGGATTACCCGCGGGAAAAGATCGAATTTCTTTTCATCAGCGATGGAAGCAACGACCATACCGAATCGATCGTCCTCGCCCACCCGGATATCCGCTCACTCCACCGGCCCGAACGCGCAGGCAAATCCGCAGCCCTCAACCGCGCGGTAGGAGAGGCCGGAAAAGAGATCCTCGTTTTCAGCGACGCCAATACGGTGCTGAACCGCGAGTCGCTCCGCAGGATCGCCCACCACTACCAGGACCCATCCATCGGCGGGGTCGCCGGCGAGAAAAAAGTTCTTCCCGCTCCCGGTTCCGGCGAAGTAGGCCAGGCCGAAGGCCTCTACTGGAAATATGAATCCTATCTCAAAAAAATAGACGCGGCTTTCTATTCCGTCGTCGGCGCGGCAGGTGAGCTCTTCTCATTCCGGCGATCGCTTTTCGAACCCATCCCTTCCACCGTGATCCTCGATGATTTCGTCAGTTCGCTCAAGGTATGCCAACGCGGCTATCGTATCGCATATGCACCGGACGCTTACGCGATGGAACTCCCCTCGGCCACCCTGGGAGACGAAGCGAAAAGGAAAGTCCGCATCGCCGCCGGCGGCTTCCAGGCAATCGGCATGCTCAAAGGCCTTTTCGCTTTCTGGAAATACCCCCGCCTCTCCTATTTATATATCTCCCACCGCGTACTCCGCTGGGCCGTCAGCCCGTTTTGTCTGATCGGGGCCTTCATCGCCAATGGCATGCTCGTCCTCGAACATGCCGGCCTCGTCTTCACTATCCTCTTCCTCGCCCAATGCTGCCTCTATGCCGCCGCCGCCCTCGCCGCCCTGGTAACCGGCCTGCAACGATTCAAACCCATAAAGCTCGCTTACTATTTCGTCTTCATGAACACCTGCGCAATCCTCGGATTCCTCCGCCACCTCAAAGGCAACCAGTCATCCGTCTGGGAAAAATCCCGTCGCGCCACCGCATAAAAAAACCCACCGTTAGGTGGGTTTTAATTATTTCGCCGAATCCTATTACAGCTTCACGATCTGCACGGTCTGCGTCACATCATTCACCCTGATCTTCACCGCATATGTACCCGATGCCAGGTTCGCCATCGGCAACCGTATCTTCGAAGTTCCGTTCGGGAAGTTCTGCATCATCGTCGCTACACGCGTCCCGCCCAATGCCCAGATCTCCACCGAAGCATTGCCCGAATTGGCAGCCGTTATCTCCAGCTGGGCATCCATACCGTTCACCACAGGATTATTCAACAGCCGCACCCCGAAATCCGATCCGCTCATATTGACCGAAACGATCTTACTATAGATGGACTTGCCGTCCTGATCTGTCTCCAGTACACGATAATAATGGGTGCCTGGTCCGGCGTTTGCTTCAACGAAGCCGTAGCTCTTAACATTCGCGTCGTTAGTTACCTTACCAATGGAGGTAAAGTCAGACGATCCGTCGGCAGAACGCTGTACGTCATAGACCCTGGCATTCTCATTGGCACTGACCGTCCAGTTCAGGTCCACATCCGGACCGTTGGCCCTGCCGGTGAAATTGACCCAATTGACCGGCAACGGAGTGTTGTTCGAATTCGAAAGGATAGAAAGGACCACCCGCTTGCTGCCATTGATCGATACACCGGTGAAATTAGCCACATTTCCATTCCAGGAATTAGGTGCATAGACGCTCGGCGTTCCGGTAGTGAAATCACCGTCGCCGTCATTGTCTACGGCCAACGCGAAATCGCTGCTAGTTCCAATAGTACCGGTCGTGGTAATGCCGGTGAAATCAAAGCTTAGATCGACCGTCCCGACCGACCCGGTGTTCTGAACCAGCCATTGCGTGGCAAGTCGCTTGGCGCCAACCGGAGACGAAGAGGGAAGATTGGTCGTGGTTTCGGCAAAACCCTGGTTGTTGCTGCCCACCAGCATGAAACCCTGATCGGTCAGCGAGCCGGGATTCGACAATACGATATTGCCAAGCCCCGATTGACCCGAGCCGCTGCCGCTACCCGTGGAAAGACTATTCGATTGCGTGGTCGAAAGACCCGACCCATTGTCCAGACCAAGACCGAAAACAAAATGATTGTAATTGAAATTAGTCGCGCCGGAACCCCAGTTTCCGTTCAGAGCCGACTCCCAGATGGCAGTACCCGCCGAAGACACATAGTCTCCTCCCAACGGTATGCCATATTTTATCGAGAGATACGAAAAGATCGCGCTTCTCTGCGCCGGAGTGACATTACCCGAATATATGATCAACTCTGCGAGATTCCCGAAAAATGGCTCGTCAAAAGGAGCTGTAGACGTACTCCTCGCCCCCAGAAGATTGGCCCCGTTCGAAAGGTTCCGGGTCGCAGTGGCGCCCGCCGGGGAAGTAGTGGTTACGCCGGGGCCCGTGGCATAATTGGTCTGATCCATCAATTCCAGGTCGTCAGTACCCGCATTGAGCAGGTTCATCTCGCTGATATAGGGCGTATTGGGTGCATAGGTGAGGATCGGGGTGTTATAAGCAGGAGCGAAATAAACACCATAAGTAAAGCCAGGTCCGATCTCGGCCTGGTCGCCATAGGTAGGGCCGCCGGAAGGATAGACCCACAGCGCGGCACCGTCGCCGCTGTTGTCGAATGCATTCGAGTTGGGACGTTGCACCCAGATCCGCTCATTGGCTCCTCCGGAAGCAGTCGTCGAAGACCACACCGCGAAGACCGAATAATTCATTTGTCCCGCCGGTATCGGAGCACTTGCGCCCGCCGGCCCGCTCATGAACTGTGTACCATTAAAAGCAATAGAAGGCAGAAAATTGAAAGTATTCGCAGCCACCGTCGGCTGCTGACCCGCCGCGGCGGTGTAAGAATTGCTGCCATTATTGGAATAGGTCCAGCTATTCAGACTGCCGGTGGTAGGACTCAAAGTGGAAGAGTTGTCTGCTTTCAACCAAACGGAAAGATTGGTACTTACCCCTCCCGGACTCTGAGCCTGGAGAACGTCCGCGGCAAAGACGAGTAGTAGGGCTACGTAAAATTTATTCATTTTATACGTTTTAAATGACGATTACAAAGTAGGGAAGACCAGGCCGGCACACAGCAGCATTTAATTCCAACAGGAAATTGGAGATGGATTAGTTAGCGTAGGAATCACATAGGAGATCAGACGATCCGACGAAAGCAGTTTCAGAGAGGCCATAAAGATATCGATATTC
>DASYSV010000134.1:0-7100 GCA_036010185.1 Puia sp. | reverse complement strand
TTCATCTACCGCATAATATTTTTCAAAAAACCTATCCGCCTCATTCATTCTCGCGTCCTGCCAACGGACAGTATAGAAAATACACTTCTTACCCTCATCATTCCATAGCTCAAGTGTAAAGGTATTCATTTAAAAGTGAATTTCAAATTCAATAATTAAAATTTCATCCAACGGTCCATTCATTAATCGTTGGAGCAGAGAACCTTATGTGTTGGTGAAAAATTGAAGATTAGGCTTGCCAGTTGCTTCGAAATGCCTCTCCGTATCGCCAAAAAAGTATAATCCAGACTCATCTTTGAATTTCCCCACTTTTCCATCTGCAACAAGATTCACTAAAGCGGAGCTTATACATTTTTGCGAGTATCGCTTATCACCAAGTTGAAACGGGTGATAGACAAGCATGCGATCGTAAATCATTTTGCTGCTTAAAAAAAAATTTGATTTTCTGATGGTCTCATAAACCGCCTTCTTCCATTCAATGCCGGGCTTCTTATTCGCTTTGACTTCATTCAACCTTAGGATTTCCTCTGGCAGAAAGATTGTGGAGACGTTTATCTTTTTATTATTAGATATTTTAGTCAATAGCTGGAGAGCGCCCTCTATTATTTCAATCTCCATCCTTACTTTATCGACGTAGCTTTGCAATGAAGCTTTGACTTCTAGAATTTCATCATATGTGAGTTCCACCAAAAATCAACTTATCTTTACCCAGAAATAAAAACAGATGCCAACAGAAATAAAATGCCCGAACTGCGGCCATCAATTCCCCATGGAAGACGCCGTGGCAGAAGAATATAAGAAGGACCTACGGGAGCAGATGCAAAAATTCATTCGGGACAAGGAAGCTTCTTTCGTTCGCAAATTGGAGGAAGAGAAAAGCAATTTGCAAACCACGTTAGAGAAGTCATTGCGCAACTCA
The DNA here is from genome assembly GCA_036010185.1 of Puia sp. Lineage (GTDB taxonomy): Bacteria > Bacteroidota > Bacteroidia > Chitinophagales > Chitinophagaceae > Puia. Next base: position 6,181 of record DASYSV010000134.1, on the reverse strand, counting down.
ATTGGCAGCGATTACGAAAACAAGCTTCGCTTGCTGGAAGATGCTCGAAAGGACACCGAGGAAAAGCTAAGAGTGTCTCGACAACGCGAATTCGAATTCCTCAAAAAGGAGCAGGAATTACAAACCAAGGAGGCCGAACTGGAACTAGCTGTTCAGCGGTTGCTACAAGAAGAAAGAGTCAAACTATCCAAGGAACTTCGTGATTTGGAAGAACAAAAAATTGCAGCAAAGGAAACGGAATTTCGCTTGCGGTTAAAAGAGTTGGAAAAACAACTCGACGATCAAAGAAAATTGGCGGAGGAGATGCGGCGCAAGGCTGAGCAAGGGTCAATGCAATTACAAGGTGAATCCCAGGAGCTTGCTTTGGAAGAATTATTACGGTCTGCATTTCCGTTCGATAAGGTCTCGGAGGTTGGTAAAGGCGTGCGCGGGGCAGATTGTATACAAACAGTTTTTAATAAATCAGGACTAGAATGCGGCAGGATCATCTATGAAAGTAAACGAACTCAATCTTTCTCCCAGGAGTGGGTGGAGAAGTTAAGGGCTGATATGCGCGGCCAGGGGGCCGTGGTCGCCGTCATTGTTACGCAGACCATGCCGAAGGATTTGGAACGATTCGGCGAAATAAATGGTGTTTGGGTATGCTCCTTTAAGGAAGTAAAAGCATTAGCTCACGTGCTCAGAGATGGGATAATTCGAATCTTCAATATCACCAAATCCCAGGAGAATAAAGGCGACAAGATGACCCTGCTGTATAATTATCTGACCAGCGCCGAATTCAGCGAACAGTGGAAAGCCATCCGGGAAGGATTCCTCTCGATGAAACAATCCATTCAAAAGGAAAGAGATACTATGGAACGGCTCTGGAAAGCAAGGGAAAAACAGCTGGAGAAAGTGCTGCTCAATGCGGCCCATGTCCGCGGCTCCATCGAAGGCATCGCAGGTAAAGACGTCATCGATGTCCCGCTGCTCGAAGACCAGGACGATGATCTTCTCACCGAATAGCCGTCGCACAGCCGCATGCCGCCGGCGGGCTGCCCGTCCGACTAATTCCCCGTCAACTCAGTTTGACTTTTTAAAACAGCGTCCTCATTCTGCCTGTTATGAAGAACGCTCAAATAGCTTAAGGCCAACCGGACATTATACACTTCATATGCCTTGGTAGACCATGTCACAGCACCGTTCAGATCCCCATTGATCTCCCTGATGATCGCCATATTATAACAGGCCCGTCCGGCGACCTTCCGCGAAGAAGACGTAGACTCCTGCTGCCATATCCTTGCGGCGCCATCCCAATCCCCCGACTGCGCCATGCGTTTGGCGATGATAAAATTCCCGTTCCCCCGCACAAAATAAAACCGCGACACCCGGATGGAATAAGGCACGATCCGTAAGGCATACGACTGTCCTGCCTCGATACCTGCCTGTCTTACGGCCTCCTGGCGGCCCAACATGGAATTGGCTGCCCGCACCGGATTGCCGACGCGACCCTGAAAATCAAGGTCCTTATAGAGCACATATTCATCGAGTATATTTCGAGTAGCGGGATCATATATCCTCCAGCCCGTCTTGACACGGGTGTTTACGCCGAACGGCTGATCGAGGACCGCAACAGCACCAAGCGGGTTTGCCAGAAGCGCGGGAGCCGATCCGACATTCACCTTCGATGCAGCATCGAACAACTCCAGCGAGAACAGTACATCCGCATGATTCTGCCTGCATATCCTTTCCACGGTATCCCACGACAGATAAGTGGGAAATACCCCCGCACCATAAGAACGCAGATCCAGACTATCCAAACGTATGACATTTGCGAAGCGGCCGTCTTTTATCAGCTCATCCGCCAGACCCCTCATGCTCGCCCTGGCGCCTTCAGTCTGAAGATTCCTGGTCTCGAGCGACAGCGTCCGGTGAAGACGGTCGACCGCGCTGTTATCATCGCCGCTTCTATTCACGACGGCAGCCGAATGCGCAGCCGGCGAGAGGCTTACTGGAGCAGGCACAGTCACACTAAGGGACATCAGGTTGGTGGAAGAGCAGGAACACAGGAAAAAAAGCATTCCGGCAAAGAGAAAGAGGTTCTTCATGAGGATTCCGTTTAGAGCAGATATATCAACGGGCAAACGAACGTTTTAGTATGTCCCGCGGCCGTTATGCACGCCGCCATGCATGCCGGCGCCAATCGCGAGGTCGTCACCCAAGCCGGCCTACGTCAGCACCCACGCGAGCGTCAGCGAACGCTCTTCGAAGATGCGCCCCTCCACACCCAGATGGATGCATTTTCCCTTGGCAAAAATAAACGGCAATTTGATCCAATCCCCATCCGGATTAATGCCCCCCTCCAGCCTCATATGCCTCTTGAAATCCAGCTCCCCACGCCCATACCATTTGTAGATCGCTTCTTTAGCATTCCAGATCAACGTCAGGAATTCCTGGAATACCCGTCCCCGTAATCCCCATTGCTCGAGAAAAAGCGCATAGTCGTCATTGAAAAAGTGCGCCTCCTCTTCATGCAGGAACTTATCCGCCAGGCGCTCGATACGCGGCGTGATCAGCTCGATATCGATCCCCACCCTACTATTTTTGCTGACGATGGCGGCGGCATAGTTCCCGCAATGCGAGATGGAAAAGTGATATTTCTCACTCGCCAGGAATGGCTGCCGGGTATCCGCGATCCGTATCTCGTCCAACGGGAAATCGGGGAACAGGGTTACCAGCAGATATCGGCCTGCCAGGTGCTGAAGACGCTTGAACGGATGCGAGACACCCCTTTTCAAAGGTACCTTCTCCAGGAAAAAGGACTCCGCCTCCGCTATATGCCAAATCCCTAACTTTGTTTCCTGGTTAATATTATGTTGATAAAACAGGGGCATCTCTAAAATTATATTCACATATTCGCAAATGATCCTACGGTCTTCTTCAACGGGCCAATTCACAAACTTAACCAATTTTCAATATGATCCTATCCGATACTCGCATATTGCAGGAAATAGAAAAAGGAACTATTAAGATCGATCCTTATGACCGCGGCTGCCTGGGAAGCAATTCCTACGATGTCCACCTTGGAAAGTGGCTGGCTACTTACCGGGAACATATCCTGGACGCCCGTAAACATAACGAGATCGAATATTTCGAGATCCCCGAGGAAGGCTTCGTGTTATACCCACACATTTTTTACCTGGGAGTGACCCATGAATATACCGAAACCCATGCCCATGTTCCCTTTCTTGAAGGGAAATCCTCCACCGGGCGGCTGGGCATCGACATCCATGCCACCGCAGGTAAAGGCGATGTCGGCTTCTGCGGCAACTGGACACTCGAGATCTCGGTCAAACAACCCGTGAAGGTATATAAGGGTATGCCTGTAGGACAACTGATCTATTTCCCCGTCGATGGCGAGATCATGGTTAAATACAACCAGAAAAAAAATGCCAAATACAACGGTCAGCCCGACAAGCCGATCGAAAGTATGATGTGGAAGAATACATTTTAGCTGGCCGCGGCCATCCATGCGCCTACCGCGGACCTTTCCCCTCCAGCGCCCCCTCACCATATTGGCGGATATACGCGATCAGCCACGCAGTGACTTCCGTATAGGTCGTTATCCCATGGGGCTGTCGGTTGGCACGCAGATATTTTCCATAGAGCCCCCATATTACCGGCTCCATCGGGTTGGCATATTTCCGGTTGAACCGCTGCAATTCCCGCAGGTCCTCCCGCACGCCGGGTCCAAGACTATCCCTGTACGACCGTATCAACGCCGAATCCCGAACGGCCACCTCCCTCACCGCATAGAGGAAAAGATCGAAGTACACGGAATAACGGAAGGCAGGGTCATTCGAGCGGCTTGCGGCCAGGAATCCAACGAAATTAGCTTCATTCTCCTTCGCATATCCCAGCTGGTGACTCACCTCGTGACAGGCGGTATAAGGTTGGGTGAATAACGGATTCCGCGTGTTCACCTGCGCCTCACCTGAAAAAGGATTGTAGTATCCCGCAAACCCGATATAAGCGCCGGGATAGCTGAAAAGAGATGGTTTTACGGAAGGTCTGCTGTAAGTAAACCTCGGGTCCTGACCGGAAAGCGCATCATACGCGGCAACGGCGCCATTCCGCAACGTCCGCATATGCGAAAAGCCGGCACGATCCAGTCTTCCCGCACTATCCAGCCTGTTCATCTCACCGATGAGCAGGAGGATCAGGTGATTCAGGTCAGCCGTGGAATAGGGTCGCACCTGCAGGTGCAGCTCATCGGCAATGCCCGGCCGATCATAATTCAATCCCCAAAGCCCGTTGAAAAGAACATAAACCCATAAGACGACGAACAAGGTCCGCCGCAAAAAAAGCAGGAACCAACCTTTCTCAGCCTTACGACGGATCAGGACCCTGATCAGCCGAACCAGCCGCCAGATCAACAGGACGATCGCGGCCAGGTAAAGGACATCTCCGATGCTGAAAGGGATCCAGCCGAAAAGTATGCGCTGCAGCCGCGCCAATTCCGGATAGACCCCTTTCGAATAATAGCGTTCCACGACGGTCGGATAAAAGGACAGGATCTTGATCGACGCCGCAAGCATGATCAGAACCATCCAGGTTATTTTGCGTTGTCTCCTCATAGCGGCTAAAAATAGTCCAAAATATTTCTGCATCCATGTTAAATTGCATCCATAATAGTTGACTATGATCCCGGAGACCCTGGATTTCAACAAAAACGAAGACTCTATGCGCCGTGCGATCAGCCAGCTGAAGACCCGGCTGGACAAGATCGCGCTGGGAGGTGGAAAAGCGGCGATAGAAAAGCAACACGAGAAAAAAAAGCTGACGGCGCGTGAGCGCATCCGGTATCTCCTGGATAAGGATACCCCATTCATCGAGCTCGGCGCTCTCGCTGGATTCGAGCTCTATGAAGAACAGGGCGGCTGTCCCGCCGGCGGCACCGTTGCCGGCATCGGCTATGTCAGCAACCGCCAATGCGTCATCCTCGCCAACGACCAAACCGTAAAAGCAGGTGCCTGGTTTCCGATCACAGGTAAAAAGAACCTCCGTCTCCAGGAGATCGCGATGGAAAACCATCTGCCGGTGATCTATATCGTCGATAGCGCCGGCGTCTTCCTGCCCATGCAGGACGAAATATTTCCCGATAAAGAACATTTCGGGCGCATCTTCCGCAACAATGCCCGAATGAGCGCAATGGGCATCACCCAGATAGCTGCCGTTATGGGACCCTGTGTCGCGGGCGGCGCCTATCTCCCGATCATGAGCGACGAAACCCTTATGGTCGAAGGCAACGGATCCATCTTCCTGGCAGGCCCTTATCTCGTTAAGGCAGCCATCGGCGAAGATATCGACGCGGAAACACTGGGCGGCGCCGTTACCCATACCGAAATATCCGGCATCGCCGACTATAAATTCAAGACGGAACAAGAGTGTCTCGATCAGGTGAGGAACATCGTCGGCAGGCTGGGGCATCCCGCGGGCAACGGCATTTTCGACCGGACGACTCCGGCTCCTCCGCGACATCCCGCTGAAGAGCTCTATGGTATCCTCCCTGCCGATGCGTCCAAACCCTACGATATGACCGATATCATTTCCCGCATCGTCGACAATGGCGTCTTCGAACAATTCAAAGAGGACTACGGCAAGACCATCCTATGCGGTTATGCCCGTATCGATGGCTGGGCGGTCGGCATCGTCGCCAACCAACGCAGGATCGTCAAGAACCGGAAGGGTGAAATGCAGATGGGCGGCGTCATCTATAACGACAGCGCCGACAAGGCGGCCCGCTTCATCATGAACTGCAACCAGAAAAAGATTCCCCTCGTCTTTCTGCAGGACGTCACCGGCTTTATGGTGGGTTCCCGAAGCGAACATGCAGGGATCATCAAGGACGGTGCCAAAATGGTCAACGCGGTCGCCAATTCCGTCGTCCCGAAGATCACGATCATTATCGGCAATTCCTATGGTGCGGGCAACTATGCAATGTGCGGCAAGGCCTATGACCCCCGCTTCATCTATGCCTGGCCGACAGCCCGCATCGCCGTCATGGGTGGTGAACAGGCCGCGAAGACCCTTCTTCAGATACAGGTCAGCGCCGCCAAAGCAAAGGGAAAACAGATCGATCCGGCCGAAGAAAAACGCCTGCTCGACGAGATCCGGCAACGATACGACAGCCAGACCTCCC
>DASYSV010000611.1:0-9806 GCA_036010185.1 Puia sp. | reverse complement strand
TGCCCTGCTATTCGGGCAACTTGCGGCGCAAAATCAACACACCATTTCAGGGACAGTTACGGATGCGATGGGATCCCCGGTCGCCGGGGCAACCATCGGCATAAAGGGCACCAACAGGGCGACTGCCACCGGGAATGACGGAACCTTCCTTATCTCCGTGTCCGGAAAAGACAAAACGCTGGTCATCTCGGCTGTCAACTTCCAGACGCAGGAGATCGACATCGCGGGCAAGACCAGCATTGGCACGGTGAACCTCGCACGAGGCACCAAGAACCTCGACGAAGTAGTCGTCGTCGCTTATGGCACACTGAAAAAGACCAATATCACGGGCGCGGTCGGGCAGATCAATGGCTCGCAGATAGCGGACAAGCCGCTGGCTTCGGTAGACCAGGCCTTGCAGGGCGCCGCTCCCGGCCTGATGATATCCGCGCCGAATGGCATCCCGGGGGCCGCCGTGGATGTCCGGATCAGGGGTATCGGTTCTATCAGCGCCAGCGCAAGCCCGCTGTGGGTGATCGACGGGGCCGTTGCTACCAGCGGCGACCTGGCAACGACCTCTACCAGCACCAACGCCTTGAGTGGTCTCAATCCTGACGACATCGAAAGCATCAGCGTCCTGAAGGATGCCGCCGCCACCGCGCTTTATGGTTCGAGGGCAGCCAATGGCGTGATCATCGTCACCACGAAGAAAGGCAAAGCCGGCAAGACCCGGATCAATTTTACGACGGAAGTGGGCAAGAACAGCGTCGCGTTCGCCAATAAGAACAACCGGCCGCTGACTACCCCGCAATACCATCAGCTGCTGGATCTGGCGACCATCAATGGCGGTTATGCCAACACCAATGCAGAGGCGGATGCGTTCATCATCGACCCCAATAACGGGCTCGGGCTGCCTGCGGACTGGACGAAAACGAATACCGACTGGCTGCACCAGGTAACGCGTACGGGCAACCAGCAGCAGTACAATCTCAGCCTCAGCGGCGGTAACGAGAAAACGCAATATTTCGCATCTGCGGGATATTTCGACCAGGACGGCACCACCATCGCCACCAATTTCAAGAGGTACAACGGGAATGTCAGCGTCACCAATAAGGTGAATGACAAGATCCTGTTCAATGTCGGGATCAACGGCAGCTACAGCTACCAGATAGCTCCTCCCGGAAGTGCGGCCTATGCGAGCCCCGTATCGGGCGCTTTCTTCCTGCCGCCCTATTATTCGCCCTACAATGCCGACGGCAGCTTGCGGTTCAACGACCCGGAGGGAGAGTTCCCCGAAGGCGCCCAGTTCAATCCGCTGGCCATCGCCGCATTCAACCGGTATACCGATGGGCAAACGGAATTAAGAGGCTATGTCTCCGGAGAATACCAGATCCTGGACAACCTGAAATTCACCAGCAAGTACAGCGCAGAATTTTTAGATGCCAACGAATACCTTTACTGGAACCCCATCTATGGGGACGGTTACCCGCTGGGTTATGGTATCGCCACCGACCGGAAGATCTTCGACTGGACCTGGACAAACCAGGTCAACTACCGGGCAAACCTGAACCAGGACAAGGACTTCTATCTTGACCTGCTGGCCGGTACCGAAGCCTATAACCTGAACGATTATTCGATCCAGGCGCAGGGCCAGAACTTCCCGAGCACCACCCTGCTAACCTATCTGGCCTCGGCGGCCGCTCCGGTCAGCGCCTATAACCTGCCGGTCAGCAACTCGCTGAACTCCTATTTCTCGCAGGCGGTGTTTAACTACCAGGACCGGTATATCCTTTCGGGCAGCTACCGGCTGGACGGATCTTCCAAATTTGCACAGGGCCATAAATGGAGCAGCTTCTGGTCCGTGGGCGGTTCCTGGAACATCAATGAAGAGCAGTTCATGAAAGGCATGTCCGGGTTCAATCTGCTGAAGCTGCGGGCCTCCTATGGTACAGCGGGTAATACCAATGGGTTCGACGATTATGCAGCGCTCGCTCAATATGGCTATGGCAACCCTTACGAGGGCAATGCGGGTAGCACGCTCAATAATGTCGGCAACCCCAACCTCACCTGGGAGCTTAACAAATCCTTCAACGTCGGGTTGGATTGGGGTATCTGGAAGGACAGGCTGGGCGGTTCGGTCGATTATTACAAACGGACGACCTCACAATTGCTGGCATTGGTGCCCCTTTCCGCCACCGCCGGCGTCCCGGGTTCCACCCAGCTGCAGAATGTAGGCAGCATGTACAACCAGGGTATCGAGATCACGCTGACGGGCAAACCCATCCTGACGAAGGATTTCACCTGGACGTCGACCATCAATTTCTCGCATAACAAGAACCGGGTCACGGAGCTGTACAATCACTCCCCGATCTCGCAGAATACCCGCTACAATATCACCGAGGGTCATGACATGCACGAGTTCTATACGCGGCTTTGGGACGGCGCCAACCCAGCCAACGGCGACCCGCAATGGTTTACGGATGCTACGCGCAAAACGGTCACCAGCACGTCCAACCAGGTGAAGCTTTCGCTCACCGGCAAGCTTGGCACGCCGCAGTATTTCGGCGCCTGGACCAACACATTCCAGTATAAAGGACTGTCGCTTACCGCTCAATTGTACTACAATTTCGGCAACTATGTCTATTCGACCTGGGAGAACTATCTCCAGAGCGATGGTCTCTATCTACCTTATTTCGGTCAGCTGAGCAACGAGCTCAACGGCTGGACGCATGCCGGTCAGATCACGAATGTGCCGAGACAAGTATTAGGCGGAAACAAGAACTCGAACGTTCCGTCCACCCGGTATCTCTATAAAGGGAACTATATCCGTCTGCGGAATATCGAGCTGGCTTATTCGCTGCCGAAGAGCACGATGTCCAGGGCGCATATCAATAATATAATGATCTATGTACGGGGCACCAACCTGCTCACCTTCGCCACGGACAAGAACCTGGCTATCGATCCTGAGCTGGGAGTCAACAGTCTCGCCGATTTCCAGGTATTCACGCCGAAGGCCATCACCGCCGGCATTAAATTAGGTTTCTAGTCCTAAATCGAAAAAAGCAATTATCATGAACAACAGAAAAAGATATATATTATTCGCGGGGATCGGTCTTTTCTTCCTTTCCTCCTGTTCAAAGAATTTCGTCAACAAATCTCCCTATAGCAGCACCACGTTAAGCGAAGCGCTGGGTTCCGTCTCGCAGCTGCAAACGGCTCTCAATGGCGCCTATGCCCAGATGCGGACCGTTGCGCTCTATGGAAGGGATATGCCCGTCATCGGCGACCTGCAGGCCGACAATACCTTCGTAGAAGTGGACAATTCCGGCCGGTATCTCAACCAGTTCAAATACACCTTTACGAACGCCGATGGCGTCGTGGAAGGCGACTGGAATGCCGCCTACCAGGGGATACAGGAAGCCAACCAGGTCATCGATGCAGAGGTGACAGGAGCGGAAGCAATCAAGGCCCAGGCCTATGCTCTCCGCGGGCTGCTGTATTTTAAGCTCGTCAATATGTATGCGCGGCCTTATACGGATAATCCCAACGCGCTGGGCGTACCGCTGATCCTGCACTATCAGCCTTCACTGCTCCCCAAAAGGGATTCCGTCGGGAAGGTGTATGCCCAAATAGTCAGCGACCTCAAGGCGGCATTTCAGAATGCGCCGGCTTACAGCAATTCCGGTCTGATCAGCAAGTATGCCGCGGAAGCCCTGTTGGCCCGCACCTATCTGTATATGGGTGACAATACGAATGCGAAGGCTGCGGCCGTAGATGTCATCAACAATGGCGGGTTCACGCTGGCGCAGACCGCCGGAGCTTACGCGGCTTTCTGGAGCAATCCGGCCAGGAAGAGCGATAAAGTGGAAGTGTTGTATGAGGTCGACGCCGACGCCGTGAACAACAATGGTACCGACGGTATCGATGCCATGTACATGGGCGGTTACACGGATATCTATGCCTCGCAGGACCTGGTTAACCTGTACAGCGCTACCGATGTCCGGAACCAGGTGCTGGTACCGGGCACGACAAAGTCCGGAGCGACGGCTACTCTTGTCGGGAAATATCCCAACTATACGAGCACCGATAAGGACAATCCCAAAGTGATCCGTCTGGCCGAAGTGTATCTCATCGCCGCGGAAGCGTCGCTGCCGGGCAACGAGGCAGATGCACGGATGTATCTGAACGATCTGATGGCAGTCCGCGATCCGGCTTTCGCGGGATATTCTTCCACCGGCGCGCAGCTGCGCAGCGATATCCTGACGGAGAGAAGGAAGGAACTGGCCTTCGAAGGAGACCGCTACTACGATCTGAACCGTCTGAAGATGGATATCGTCCGGCCGGCGATCAATTCGGGTTCCATCAATGGTCCGCTGACCATGCCCTACTCCGACTATCGCAGGGTCTATCCGATCCCGCTGAACGAGATCCAGGCGAATGCCAATATTGCAAGTCAGCAGAATCCTGGTTATTGATCAGGCATCGAAAGACAAATTCAAAGGCCGCCCCGTTGGGGCGGCCTTTTTTATGCTTTGGACAACAAAAATCCCGCTTCGGTTTTTACCGATCATAATTTGCTCAGCTGCTCGTTATAAAATCTTATCGTCGCAGTGACATCGGGTACATTGTTATACCAGTTGCCTTCGCGTTCGATAGAGAACATCCCTTTGAAACGCTGACGTTTCAGTTCCTGGAAAATCGGTGGAAAAGAAATAACACCCGTGCCCACGACCTTGTCATTCGCATTGACATTCCCGGCGGAATCGACGTCTTTCAAATGGACGCCATAGATGTGTCCGGCCAGTTTTTTGAGACAGTCGACGGGGTCGAGACCGTTGCGGGTCCAGTGACCGACGTCTGCACAGGCGCCGATATGCTTGTGCCCGGCGATAGCGGCCAGCACGGAATCGGGGTGCCAGTACGGATCGGGTTTAGGATGATCATGGATGGCGATATTGATCCCGTAAATACCGGCGAGGCTATCGATGGCATTCCAGTGTTCTCTGAGCGGTTCGCAGGTGATATAGCTGAGACCGAATTCTTTTGCGAGATCGAACCAGCGTTTCCATTCGGCGACGCTGGAGGGCCCGATGACGCCCACCGCCACGATCTGCATGCCTTTGGATCCCAGCAGCTTTTTGATCTTCGCTTTGCTGGCATCCGACATGTCGATACCGAAAGAGTCCTTCATGCCGCCGCCCAGGGGTTGACCGGGGATAGCTTCGAGGTATTTGACATGGGCGCTATCGGCCTTTTCGATCGCCTGTACGAAGGGGACATAATGAAAGGTCCACAGCTGGACGCCGATCTTCCAGTCTGTGTGGACGTCGATCGTGTCGGCTGCGGCGGCCGTTGCCGTGGTATCCTTGTCGGAGGTGTTACCCGGGTTGCCGCATCCCGTGAGCAGGCCGGCGGCGATCAGGCCAGCTGCGATCAGATGGGCAAAGCAGGAAGAGAGGGTTTTTTTCATGGGCTGAAATTAGCCTTTTTATATCGCAAACAGCGAATTCTGGATAAAAGCGGTCTTGATAGACAACCCGGAGAGTATGTATATCGTTAAATTAGTATACCGAATTGGTCGACATTACTTCACACAAAACTAATATGTATGAGAAGATTTCTCCTCTTCCTATGCTGTTTTGCGTTTCTGATCGGACAGGTCACAGCGCAAAATCACACAGTTTCAGGTACTATTACGGATGGGAACGGCGTACCGGTAGCCGGGGCGAGCGTTACCCTCAAAGGCTCCAGCCGGGGGACCAGCACCGCCACGGACGGGACCTTTACGCTGGCTGTTCCGCAGTCCGCCCGGACGCTGGTCCTCTCTGCCGTCAATCTGTCTACGGTAGAAATAGATATCTCGGACGGCAAGACCTCCATCGGAACGATCGCCTTGCAGGCTGCCGGCAAGAATCTCAGCGAGGTGGTGGTCGTAGCCTATGGGACGCAGAATAAGGTCAACGTCACGGGATCGGTGGCGACGGTAAGCGGGAACGTGGTTGCCGACAAGCCCTTCACCTCCGTGGACAAGGCATTACAGGGGGCAGTACCCGGCATGCTGGTATCTTCGACATCCGGGGCGCCCGGGTCGGCCACGGACATCATCATCCGGGGTGTAGGGTCGATCAATGCGAGCGCTCAACCCTTATGGGTGATCGACGGCGCGATCGCGACCAGCGGTGATCTGACCATCAATACCACGACCGCCAATATCCTCAGCACGCTGAACCCCGACGATGTCGAAAGCATATCGGTCCTGAAGGATGCCGTCTCTACCGCGCCTTATGGATCCCGGGGCGCCAATGGGGTCATCCTCGTCACCACGCGAAAGGGCCGGGCCGGAAAGACCCATTTTTCGGTTGTGGGCGAATTCGGGCAGAACAACCGGGCCTACTCGCCTTCCAATATCCCGGAGAATTCCACGGGTCTCCAGACGACCTTGCGGCAGGCGTTGATCAATGCCGGGTATGTCGGCTCCAACAGCGATGCGGACCAGCTCATCACGCAGGCTTTCGGTTATCCCGCCAATTATACCTCGATCAATACCAACTGGTTCGACGTCGTCTCGCAACAGGGAGCGCAGTCGCAGGTGTCGATGAGTCTCAGCGGCGGCAACGATAAGACCACCGTCTATGCGTCGGGTGGCTTTTTCGATCAGAAAGGCATCAGCCTCGCCTCCGATTTCAGACGATTTGCCGGTGCGCTGGCGGTAACACATCATGCCAGCGACAAATTCACCCTGACGGCGAACCTGAATGCCAGTAACACCGCGCAGCACACACCAAGCAATGGCGGCACCTTTGCCAACCCCGTGCTGGCCTCCTTTTTCCTGCTGCCCTGGTTCACCCCTTATCATCCGAACGGGCAGTTCCGGTATGGCGCCAATGATACGCTGAACGAGTTCCCGCAAACCGGCGCCATCTTCAATCCCGTCGTCCAGGCGGCCTGGAATACCAATCTTGCACAGCAGACCGCCATCCGCGGCAGCGCGATGGGCGAATACAAATTCCTTTCCAATCTCAAGCTGACCTCGCGGTTCTCGTCAGAGTACCTGACCGTCCAGGAAGACCAGTATCGCAACCCTTTCTATGGCGACGGGTTTGCGGCCGGCGGGGATGCCGCCTCCAACTATTACCGGGTCTTCGATTACACCTGGTCCAACTTCCTGGACTGGAAAGCAAAGATCAACCCCGACGGAGACGAATATTTCGATCTGAAGGGAGGGATAGAGGCGTATGACAACAAGAGTTATACGCTCAATGCGGGGGGCCACTCCTTTCCGCAGACGCTGGCGGTAAAATACCTTTCCAATACGGCCGTGCCCACGGTCGCGCTGGCTTCGCCGGCGGAACAGACGGTCTTTTCGGAGTTTGCGATCGGGGATTTCAATTATAAGGACCGCTACATCCTGAGTGGCAGCATCCGCCGTGACGAATCTTCCGTTTTCGGTGCGGATAACCGTTGGGGTACGTTTTATTCCGTCGGGGGCAGCTGGAACCTCAATGAGGAGCAGTTCATGAAGAACCAGGACCTGTTCGATCTGCTGAAACTCCGGGTCTCTTACGGACAGACCGGCAACACCAACGGGTTCGGCCTGTATACCTCGATGCCGCAATATGCTTCCTTCAACTATACCACGCAGGCGGGCCTGATACCCTCGAATGTGGGTGACAGCGCGCTCACCTGGGAAAAGAACGTAGCCCTCAATATAGGACTCGATTTCGCCATACTGAAGGATCGCATCGACGGTACGATCGAATACTATCATCGGACAACGAACGATCTTTTGTCGCCCGTGCCCTTTTCCTTCACATCCGGGTTTTCGCAGCAGAACGAGAACATCGGCAGCGTCGTCAATAAAGGGATCGAGATCGCGATCAACGGCAAGCCGGTATGGACCAAGAATTTCACCTGGGAGATCAACTTCAATATATCGCACAATACCAACCGGGTCATCTCGCTGTACCAGGGTAAGCCTATCCCGAATGGAAGTTTCGAATACACCGTGGGTCATGATCTGCAGGAATACTATCTGCAGCAATGGGCCGGTGTGAATACGCAGACCGGGCAGGCGCAATGGTACACCGACGGGACGCATCAGAAGCTCACCAACAATTATGACAGTGCCGGGCTCGCCTTGAACCATTCGGCGGCGCCTTCCGTATTCGGAGGTCTTACCAATACGTTTACGTATAAAGGGTTCACGCTCGATTTTCAGTTCGACTATAGTTTTGGGAACTATATCTTCGACAACTGGTACAACTATCTGAACAGCGACGGTGGGTATGCGGGCAGCTTCAACCAGATGAGCACCCAGCTGAATGCCTGGCAAAAGGCGGGGGACAAGACCGACGTGCCGCAGATAGTATATGGCGACCCGAGCTTTTCGAGTGCTCCTTCCACGCGTTGGCTATACAAGGGCAACTATATCCGTCTGCGGAATCTCCAGTTCGGGTATGATATACCGCAGGCCGTGCTGAAAAAGGCGCATATGGACCGCGTCTTCATCTATATCCGCGGCACCAACCTGGCGACCTTCGGGACGGATAAGAACCTGCCCTATGATCCCGAGGCAGGCTATAACAGCCAGGCCAACCTGGAAGTGCTGATCCCAAAAACGATTGCAGCAGGTGTCAAACTCGGTTTTTAACCTCAAAACTGAATTAGCATGAACAAGTATAAAATAAATTATCTCGGTGTATTGATGCTGGGGGCCGGGCTGGCATTCGGGTCCTGTTCGAAATCCTTTGTCGACAAATCCTCGTCCACCAACCTCTCGACGAGCGAGGCCCTGAGCACGCCCGAGCTGTTGAAGACCGATCTGAACGGGCTCTATGCCCAGCTTCGCAATGTCGATCTGTTCGGCCGTGACTTCCCGGTTTTGGGCGACCTGGAGGCGGACAATACCTTTTTGGAAGACCGCAATACCGGTCGTTATAACTATCAGTTCGCCTACTCGGTACCCGTCACGGACAACGTAACCCAGGCCATGTGGCAGCAATCCTATTCGGGCATACTGTACGCCAACCAGATCATCGACGCACCCGTAACAGGGTCGGACGCGGCCGTCACGAAGGCGCAGGCCTATGCCCTCCGCGCGCTGCTCTATTTCAAACTGGTGAATATCTTCGCGCAACCCTATACGTTTGACAGTACGGGAATGGGCGTACCGCTGGTGCTGCACTACGACGTCACCGCCACGCCCGGACGTGCGACCGTCGCGCAGGTGTACCACCAGATCATCAGTGATCTGAGGACGTCGATGGTATCGGCGCCGGAATATACCAGCTCGATCTTTATCAGCAAATATGCCGTCGAGGGTCTGCTTGCAAGGGCGTATATGTATATGGGTGATTATGGCGATGCCGCCGTCGCAGCCGTCGATGTCATCAATAACAGCCCGTTCACGCTGGTGAGTGCCGGCGCCTTCAGGAGCTTCTGGGCCGATGCCGGCGTACAGACCAGCGCCACCGAAGTGATGTTCGAAGTAGACGCCGATGCCATCAACAACAACGGTTTCGACGACCTGGGCGGCATCTATTTCAATGGATACCAGGATATCTATTGTTCTTTGGACCTCGCGGAGCTGTACAGTGCGACGGACGTACGCACGCAGATATTGTATTCCGGATTTACGAAGGGCGGGCAGCCGGCGATCCTGGTAGGCAAATTCCCCAATGCGCAGAGTACTGACAGGGACAACCTGAAAGTGATCCGGCTGGCGGAAGTCTATTTGATCGCTGCAGAGTCAGAAGCGCGGCTGGGGGACAATGCCGACGCGCAGGATTATGTGAATGCGCTGGCCGAGACCCGCGACCCGGTCTTTA
>DASYSV010000567.1:0-9672 GCA_036010185.1 Puia sp. | reverse complement strand
GGAACAACATCGACAAAACTAGCTGGGATCAATGATTTGATCCTGGCGATACAGAAGGCGAATCGATACTTCCTGGAGCAGACGCAGAGACAGGTGAATACAGCCCTTACGCTTCGCAATTGGGTCATCGGATATTATATCGTCATGTACGAGCAAAAGGGAGAGGAAAGGGCAGAATATGGAGAAAGACTACTAAAAAACCTCGCGGAACGTATAAAAAAGACGGAGATTAGGGGGTTGGGCTTCAGCATACTTAAACTATGCCGGCAATTCTTTTGGGCCTACCCTCAAATTGGCCAGTCAGTGACTGACCAAATACAATTACTTGATTATCATCCAAACGAAATTATCCAGACAGCGTCCAAACAATTCGTGGGGGCTTCCCCAAATCCAACGGATTTGTTACTCAACCGGCTCTCTTTTACTCATTTCGCTGAATTGGTAAAAGCAGATGGTCCTGTAAAGCGCATTTTTTATGAGACGGAAACAATTGTTAATAATTGGTCCGTACGCGAGCTGCAGCGAGCCATGGACAGCATGTTATTTGAGCGCACCGGCTTAAGCAAGGACAAAGAAGCGGTTCTTGAAAAGCATAGAAACGGTACCGGGATGAAACCAGAGGACATTTTTCGAAGTCCGCACCTTTTGGATTTTTTAGGGCTGCAGGAAAAACCCGAATATGTAGAGAGCGATCTGGAACAGGCCATTATCGATCATCTCCAAAACTTTCTGCTGGAGATGGGAAGAGGCTTCTGTTTTGAAGCAAGACAAAAACGGATCACATTCGATAATACGCATTACCGGATCGATCTGGTCTTCTATCACCGGTTGTTAAGATGTCATGTCCTGATCGATCTAAAGATTGGACGGTTCACCCCGGCTGATGCCGGTCAAATGTACGTGTACCTCAACTACTTTAAGGAAAATGAAGCAGGTGAAGGAGACAATCCGCCGATAGGCATTATTCTTTGCACGGACAAAAGCGAGACGCTGGTTAAATATGCAACAGCGGGGTTGGATCAGCATCTTTTCGTATCCACATATATGACCCGCCTACCCAGTGAGAAAGAATTGGAAGAAGTGATACGCGAAGAACGGGTCAGGCGCGCAGCATAATGAAAACAATCAGAATTATTTCGCAGGCGACGAGGCAGCCGAGTCAGGTGGAGTGACGGCCACCGGGACGTCGCGTTTGAGGAACACGAAACCATTCTTCCGGTACAGCTCCCGCAGATCGGGATATTTAGCCGCATCTTCCCAATGCTGCACACGATCCACCTTGGTGACGAAATAAACAGGCTTGTCGATCGGGCCGGTGAGGAGCCACTGCTCGGACCAGGCATTGGGGTTGGTGGGTTGTTCTTTATGGGTATAGAAGAGGTCGCCGTAGCTTTTATAGCCGAGCGTATGCACATAGCAGTTTTCGCCCTGGCGCGCGATGAAGAAGTCGATGGCGGCGCCCTGGCTGTAGCGCTCGACTTTCGGGACGATGATGGCAGAGGCGAAGAAGACTACTACGGCGGTACCGATAAAAAGAGACCGCGCCGCGGCAGTGAAATTACGGCGTGACAGGTAGCGGATCCCCAGCACGAGGGCGACGATCATCAAAAGGCCGATCACACCTTCGAAACCGGTCCAATGGACGTCCGCCTCCATGTTGCCGCGGGCAAAAGTATCCTGCACATAGGGCGCCAGGCGATGTACATTCAGACCAATGATGGCCACGCCAAGTATCAACAGCGAGATAAGTCCCCCGAGGATGCCCAGCCCGATGCCCACATATTTCTTATAATTCAGCTCTTTGCGATCCCATTTATAAATGGAGTAGGCGCCGAGGAACGTGACGGAGAACCACGCCATCGCCGAATAGTGGATGATGCGTGATTGTACGATCGTGAACAGTACGGTCACTACCCAGAAAAGCAGTACCATCCACTTCTTGAAATCGCGATCATAGCGTCCGTTGTATTTAGCCCGGAAAAAGGATGGAATGGCCAGGATGGATGCGGGGAAACAGCCCACCAGCAGGACGATGTAATGATAGCCGAAGAAGCCCGCCTGATCGGCGTCGTGCGTACGAAAGAGACGCCATTGATATTTCAGGAATTGCTCGATGAACCAGGGACCACGCTTGATGGTCTCGTATCCGTACCAGCTGAACGTCACGAAGAAGGCGACGACCAGGAAGAGCAGGGCATGCCACCAGGAAAAATAGATCCTGAAGCGGTTATAAATTAAATACACCCCCAGGGTCAGCAGGAAGATCATGAGCGCGACCTGGCCCTTCATAAGGATGGCCAGACCCATGAAGATGCCGGACCAGATGACGTAATACCACTGACTTCTCCCAAGATTGGCCTTGTCGAACTTGTTCCTTTTCCAGTGATAGAGGATGAAATTGTATAGCGAAAGAAAGGTGAAAAGATTGAACCAGGGGTCGATGATACCCGATTTGAAGTACATATTGGGGAAGAGCGATCCGCCATAGGCCAGCGCCCAGAGCAGACCGAATTTCCTGTCATAGATGCGCGAGCCGCAAAGAAAAACGGCGATAAGGGTAACCATTCCGCAGACGGCATTGGGAAAGCGGGCGGCGAACTCCGAGATACCGAAAACGGTCATCGCCAGGCTTTGCATCCAGAAGAACATCGGCGGCTTTTCCCAGAATGGTTTATAGTCGATATAAACGCGGGTGTAATCATGGAGCTTCAGCATTTCGCGGGAGGCTTCGGCAAAATTGATCTCATCCCAGTCGAACAGGTGAACATGACCCAGGAATGGGATGAAGAGCAGCGCGGCCGCTACAGCAATCAGCAGAACAAGTACAGATTTATTGAGACGCATTTATTTCAGCGGTTTATACATTTCTCTCTTCATTACTCCCCACTTACAGAGTCGATGGACAACGGAGACTTGTAACACTCCCAGCCCATAGACGACGCTGCGCCGGAAATTGATGCTCGAAGCCTCTTCGAAATAGCGGGTCGGACAGGTGATCTCCGCAATCTCATAGCCGAGATAAATGATCTGGGAGAGCATTTGATTATCGAAAACGAAATCTTCCGAATTGACCTCGAAATTGATCCGCTGGAGGATCTCGCGCGAAAAGGCCCGGTAGCCGGTATGGTATTCGGCCAGCTTCTGACGCAAAAGAACGTTTTCGAAAAACGTGAGCGCGCGGTTGAATACATATTTGTACAGGGGCATTCCGCCGTGGAGGGCGCCTTTACCCAGGGTCCTCGCTCCCAGCACGCATTGATACACGTCGTTGGCGATCAGCCAGGCCATGGACGGGATCAATTTGGGAGTATATTGATAATCGGGATGGAGCATGATCACGATATCGGCGCCCAATTCGAGAGCCTTATTGTAACAGGTTTTCTGATTGCCGCCATAACCCCGGTTCTGCTGATGCTTGATGATATGATGGATGCCCAGCTCGTGGGCGACCGCTACGGTCCGGTCGCTGCTGTTGTCGTCCACCAGCACCACTTCGTCTACGATGCCAAAAGGGATTTCAGCGTAGGTCTTGCGAAGCGTAAGTTCGGCGTTATAGGCCGGCAGAACGATCACCAGTTTTTTGCCTTCGATCATGTATACTCTTTGTTTAAAGGCTATAAGCTTCCTTTTTTGGGTAAGCCGCCGGAAAAATTGAGGGCAAAACTACTTGATTTTAGGGTAAAAAGGTCTATCCACGCGCAAATAGGGGTAAAGTCTGCAGTTTTTGAACGAAAAGCCAGTGGATCCCAACAGCCGTAAGGATCCCGAGACAGGACCCCATCAGAACATCGCCGAGGAAATGTTGTCCCAGATAAATGCGGGAATAGCCGACCAGTACGGCGCCGAGGAGACAGGCCGCTTTCAGCCGCTGGTCTTTCGTAAAAATAGCCAGCAGCGTCGCAAGTGCGAAGATAGTGGTGGAGTGGCCTGAGGGGAAACTGGCGAAACCGATATGGGTGACGCCTTTAATAAAATAGGGATAATGGCCCGCAGGGAAGAATTGCATTGGTCTTGGCATCGAAAAGACCCTTTTGAGTATCTGCGCGAGCAGGGCCGAGAGCAGAAAGGCGGCGGTGATCTGGGTCGCGCCGGACCAGCGACGTTTCAACAGAAAGATGACGATGACGATCACGCTGAAGGTGCCGTCGCCCAAAAAGGTGATCCAGGCGAAAACTGCATCCAGGGCCGATCGGTGGTATGGGTTTAGATCGACAAAGGCGGCGGCTTTTCCGACGTTGAGGAGGAAGATCAGGCCGATGGCGAAAAACACGGCGTATAAAATAAAAAAAAGGCGATTGCCGATAATAATCGCTCTCAGCGTTTTCATCAGGCGAAATTAAGGAATCCGGGGAAATGGCGCGGGAATGTCCGCGGCTGGATCGGGCGCGCGAAGGGCGTGAGGGCGCGCGAGGAGGCGCGAGGGGGCGTGAGGGCGCTAAATCCCCGCCACGAGTTCTTCTGCCAACCCGAAGGACAGCGTCATACCCGCCCCTCCTACCCCATTGATCACGTAGACATAAGGTTCGGGGGAAAAGAAGAGATCGGCTTCTCCATCGGTGAGCTTCGCATAGACGCCGTTCCAGGTTTCGGTCACGGTCCAATCGCGGAAGCAGGCAAAACAGCGGAGATAGTCGAGGATCTTCCGGTTTATGAAGTCCTTATCGAATGGATCGTGGGTAAGACCATATTCATGCGAATCGCCGACCGTGAGCTCGCCCCGGCCGTTCTGAGCGACCATTACATGGATGCCCCATTCGAGATAGTCGGGCATCTCCCCGGCATAACGTTGGCGCAGCACCGGGAGCGAAGGTGCGGCTTTGAAGCTATTATAGTGGATGAGGGACAATCCGCCGCATAAGGCGGGGCCGATGCGCCAGTCCTCCGGTTGCGAGACCAGGCGCATCATCTGTAGCTTGCACCTGGTCACGGGTTGTTGTGCAAACTGTTCAGGATACAGGGTCTCAAAATCCGCCCCATTGCATATAAAGATCAGATCGGCTTCGTGTTCTTCGTCATTGCCGATATAGACGATCTGGTCGGAAATATAGGAAACGCATTTACCCCAGTGAAAGGTGATGGGGAATTGTTCTGCCAGCCAGCCGGGCAGGGTGGCGATGGCTTCGCGGGGATCGACAATGACCTCGTCGCTGCTATATAGGCCGCCTAGCAGGCCTTTTGAGATGACCGCCGACGAGGTAGCGGCAACGGCATCCTTGTCGAGCAGCCGGACAGGACGTCCTTCTTTGCTGAAGATGTGGTACAATTCCTGGAGGACCACCCATTCGTCGGGGTGATAGGCGAGATGCAGGCTTCCCGCGGGCTCATGCCAGAAATCCGCGCGGGAGGCGATCTCCTTCCATACGTCCCTGCTTCGCACGGCCCTGTCATACATCTTCCCGATGGGCTGCCCGATCGGCCATATCATGCCGAAATTGCGGATCGACGCGCCTACGGCCTTTTCGCTGCGTTCGAAGACCTTCACCGTAAATCCCCGGATGGCCAGGGCCCTTGCGGTAGCCAATCCTACAATACCTGCGCCTATAACGATTGCTGATCGGGATGCCATAGAATGCCTTTATGAATTGTTATTCCTGTAAATTTTTGCAAACAGCGTGGAGCCCACGAGCACGAGGATGATCCCCGCGAACGCGGAGAAATAGAACATACCCGTAAAAAAATCGACCCAGGTATAGTGAAACCGGACGAATTCCCTGGCAAGCAGGACGACTACCGTCCCCAGATAGCCGAATGCATCGGCGATGTAAATAATAAGGAACCCCACGTTACCCGATATCCTATAGGCGGCGAGCATCCGCTCGAAATAGAAACAGTTATAGGGTACATAACCCAGGTAAAGACCGGCCGAGGCGGTGATGATCCAGGCGACGGGTGAAATAAGATGGAACCGGAAGGCGGCGGTAGCCGCGGCGGCCAGTACGAAGCCGAAGATGATGATCCAGTTGTTGAGCTGAAAGGCCCGGTAATTGTTCCGGATGAGGAACATGCCTCCCAGCACGGCCAGGACGATGAGCCCGACGATGGTGCTGGTATTGGCAAAGACACCGGCATCATGACCGTACCCGGTCGCGGTCCACAATTCGTTGGCGAAATCTTCCGTAAAGTCCCGCATGATGGTGAGCATAATATAAGCGAAAACTATCGGAACGAGTGCGAAGCCGAAGACCCGCAGGAAACCCCTGCGTTGCTCTTTGGTCATGGGAAGCCTGATCGTTTGCTGGGCGACGTCCGCGGGGGTAGGCGGCGGCGTCTGGTTGAGGAGCCAGGTGCAGATCAGCAGCGGGATGAGGAAAACGCCGCCTGCCAGGAAGGGCATCCAGGTCTCGCTGACACCGCGAAGAACGATAGTTTTGCCCACGGTCTTGGCGATGCCCGAAGCGAAAATGAAGCTGGTAGAGCATACGGCGCCGATCAGCTCGGTGGTTCGCCGACCTTCGACAAAGCCAAAGGTAAGTCCCCAGATCATGCCCAGCGGCAGACCGTTGATGAACATAAATACAAAATTGTATGGCGCCGGCACCATCGCGAAAAGGAGCAAAGCGACCCATGAGATGCCGATCAGTACTACAATATAGCGACCTCTTCTCTCAGGACGCATGCCCGCGATGAAGCGGATACCATAGAATTTGGACAGCATATAGCCGATGGTCTGCACGATGACCAGCACGACCTTATAAGAGATACCGAGCAGGGAGAGTCCTTCATAGGAAGCCGCAGTGTATGGTTTGCGAAAACCGTACATACACGCATAGACCGTAAAGGAGGATAAAGACAAATACAGGATGAAGACCCATCCGGGCGCCCGCGCCAGACGTGCTTTCAGCGTCAGAGCCACCGGCAATGCCGACTCTGCGGTGGAAGGGGTGACCGGTGAAGATTGCATGCTGTCGGGTTTAGGCCTTTTCGATAATAGGAAGCAGCTCGCGCAGATCGTCGATGATAAAGTCGGGCTGGTATCCCTCCAGCTGCTGGCGGCTATAGGCCCCTGTAGTAACGCTGACTACCGTACCGCAATTCGCATTGCGACCTTCTTCTACGTCCACTTCGGTATCGCCTATCTTCATCACCTTGTCGGGGGATGCGATGCCCAGGTCGGCGATCAGGGTTTGGATCATATCCGGAAAAGGGCGGCCGTTGGTCACTTCGTCGCTGCAGATGACCTTATCGATATACGGGTGGCGGTTATCCCAGCGCAATCTGTGCAGGATGGTATCGGTGATGCTGCGGGTGAACCCGGTGTTAAGGGCTATACGGATGCCTTTACTGTGCAGCGAGGCAAAGACCTCTTCGGCGTGCGGCAGCGGCGCCAGATCTTCATCGTTGCGATAAAAATCGATCATCTTATCGATGAATCGGGTATGGATGCGGTCGATGAGGATATCATCGTCCATGTATTCGGGAGCGAATTTTTCCAGTAGAAGGGTGATGGAGTCGATCTTCCGGAACCCCATGACCTTTTTTACTTCCGCAAGAGGCATTTCGAAGCCGAAATCGCCGAATGCGGAGATGAAGGCTTCCGCTACCTGTCCATTATCGCGGACGGTGGTGCCTGCTATGTCAAAAACGACGAGTTGGATAGAGCTCATAAAAAAATTCAGTTTATGGTTGGGATAGGTCACGGGTCATCGGGGGGCGGCGGTGCGAAGATGATGGAGGATCATTTGGCGGTAGTGTTGCAGATCGGGCAATGGTTTATTCTCGATCTTCGCCTGTTCGTCCCATTTCCGCATCTGGATGATCAGGGGAAAGAGAGGATATTGTTCGAAGGCCTCCGCTTCTTCACGGGTCATGGGGCCCCCCTGGAATTCGAGCGTTTGTTTGCTGGCTTCGGAGAGCTGATCGTAATAGCCGGGGTCTTTGACCGTGAGATACCTTTTTGCCTCTACATGAGACTCGACGAGGCGGGCTATTTTTTTCGAGAACCCCTTTTCGCGGAGGAATTCGGCGCCCAGCTCTTCATGGTCTTTAATTCCGAAGCCGTCCATCGCGTTATTCCCGTTGGCAGCTTCGCTGATGTGTCCGATGTCGTGGAGGAAGGCGGCTAATACCACTTCTTCGTCATAACCCTGTTCCTCGGCCAGTTGTGCAGCCTGTACCATGTGTTGCAGCTGAGAAACCTTTTCGCCCGCATATTCGGCGCCGCCATACCCTTCATAAAGGCTCATGATCTCATCGGTAATTTTTTCGGCCTGTTCAGCAGTCATAAGGGATGGTTTTGGAATAAAAATACTGTTTAAAAGTGGCGCCGCCATACGGCGGCGCCACAAATAACAATTTATTTCAACAACCACATCTTCTGGTTGAGATCGTCGGCGTTCCATCCCTGGTTTTTAACCGCGGCATTCCAGTTGGACGCATTGACGGCCTGTTCGGAAACCGGATAGGCCCAACGGATAGGCACCACTCCATTGTTTCCGACGCCACTGCCGCCCAGGAAGGTCGGAGTACCCGTCCTGCGCCAGTTACAATAAGATTCATAGCCCGAATTCTCGAAGCTGGCGATGTATTTCTGCAGTACGATCTGGTTGATGGCCGTAGCCGCTGTTGAAGACAGCGTCACGGATGGCTGGGCATACCAGGTGGTGAAATTGAAAGTAAAGGGATACGGAGCCACCTGGGTCACCGAGTTGGCGCCGGGCGGCAGAAAGTAGGCGTCAAAGCCGGTCTTGCTGACGTCTATGCCGTAAAAAGCCATGGATTCGGTGATACCCTTTTTATACCAGGTCTCCGCGTTGCCGGAGGCCCACCCACGGGTGATACCCTCCGCGATATTGAAGCAAAGCTCTTTGTAACCGAGCAGCACGTCCGGTTCACCGGTGAAGTTGGAATAGTACCTTTTCCGGTTGATGAAGGAATATATTCCAGTGTTGGCGTTATTGTACATCGAAGCCACCGACTCGCCGGTGCTGGCCCCGGCGAAATACTTGTATTGCGCGGGGTTGGGATCACTGCCTACCAGCGTCCATGCCGGTTCGCAGGTGATGAATACCCTTGGGTCGTCGAGACCGACGACGGCATCCACATAGGTCTTGGCCATGTTGAAGCGGGCGGCAATGGAGCCGAAGTTGCTCGGGTTGAACGGATAGGTGCTGTAAGTATTGCCGCCGCCGGGGTTGTAGACGAATTCGAGATCATCGCCCTGGCTCGTAAAGACGGGATATTTGGATGAATTGCCCAGGATAGCGGAGAACTGGGCGGGGACGTTCAGCGTGGCGTCCGAAGCCTTGGGACTAAGCGCTACCAATACCCGCAGTTTGAAAGAATTCACCGCCTTTTGCCAAAGCGTGAGATCGCCGTGATAATAGATGTCCTGCGTCGTGGACAGGGAATTGTCGTTCTGCGCGATAAGCGCGGCCATATCGGTATTGGCCGAATCCAGCTGATCGAGCACATACTTGAATACCTGTTCCTGCGGCGTATACGCAGGATTGGAATTCTTCGGCGCCTCCAACGCCTGCGCCTCGGGGACATCACCGTAGAGAGAGGTGAGGTTGTAATAATAATAGGCGATGATAAACCTGCCCACGGCTTCATAGGGGTTTACCCTGGTGCCGCCCCTGGAGGTGACTTCCAGCTGCATCTGATTGACATTGGTCATGACCAGGTAGGGATCGAAGTTACCGTTGGTCCAGGTGTAGATGTTGTTATCGTAGT
>DASYSV010000553.1:0-7348 GCA_036010185.1 Puia sp. | reverse complement strand
ATGGTCATTACACGGGAGGACGTTACTTCTTCCCGGCGGTGGGCCAGAATGGTGCGATAGCAGCTGTCGGCGACGAGATCGGTCAGGTGGTCCCGGTCTGGCGATCCTTCTCCAATAAACTCATGTTCAGAAAGATCGACGACGGTGCCAGTGACTGGACCTCCCATTTATGTTATCTCGCCAGTCCCACCGTCAACCATACCTCCGAGACCGTCACGGCGCAACCGTTCTCCTGGACCTCGGATGCCGTGAGCCCGGCGGCCGAGGCCGACACTATTTTGAGCACCTATGACCTCTACGCGGAGGTCCGTTATGAGTGCCCGGAATTCGTAGATTCCTGTAGTTTTCTGAAGCTCACCGGCACCAGCTCCATCTGCGATCTCGCGGGGGGATACACCTACCGCGTGCATCGCAACAGCGCCTGCGGCGAACCCGTGCAATGGGATCTTCCGCCAAATGTCAGCCTTCTCGGTCAGACGGATACTACCGTCACGCTGAAATTTCCTTCTTTCGGCACCTACCGGATCGCCTCCACATTACCCTTCGCCTGTTCTCCCATCAAAGACTCGCTGTTCGTCGTCGCGGCCTCCCGCTCGCACCCGTTAGCGCTGGGCAACGATACGACCATCTGCGACAATACCTCTTTCGTCCTGCATGCGGGAACCGGTTTCCTGCGTTATGCATGGCAAGATGGAAGCGCCGACTCGGTATACAGGGTTACGATGCCGGGGACCTATACCGTACAGGTTGCCGACTCCTGCAACAATCTCCTGACCGCCTCGGTGGTCGTAAAGCCATATCCGGATACGGTGGTCGACGCCGGACCCGCGCGTGTCAAATGCAATACCGACACCATTCAAATCGCGGCGCCTGCCGGCTATCTAAGCTATAGCTGGTCGCCGAATTACAATATCAGCTCGCTGACGACCCGACAAGTGGTCGTCGATCCGGCGATCGACACGGTATATGTTCTGAAGGCAGGCACGATCCCGGGTTGTTTCGCATATGACTACGTGCATATCAAAGTCAATCATTCCCCGCCGATAACGCTGGGCCCGGACAAGGACCTCTGTGCCGGGGACAGCCTGTTATTGGATGCCGGACCGGGATACTCACAATATCAATGGAGCACGGGCGTGGGTACCGAAGGGATCGCCGTTTACAATAAAGGCACCTGGTGGGTAAAGGCTGTGACCGCCGATGGATGTCTTTCGGCCGATACGCTGCAGGTGCTGAACGTCTTTCCCCTGCCACCCGTCGATCTCGATCATAGTGCGGGACTTTGCACCGGCGAAACCCGGACACTGACCGCAGCGAAAGGCTACAGCTATCTCTGGAACACCGGAAGCACCGCCGGAAGCATCGCTATAACCGATACGGGCAGCTATTCCGTCGTCGTAACCGATGGCCATGGATGTGTGAGTACTGACTCGGTAAAGGTCACGACCTTCCTGCCGATCCCGACCGGATTTCTGCCGGGCGATACGGCCATATGTTCATATGGCAAGCTGGAAATAACGCCGACGGCTATCTTCCCGTCTTACCTCTGGAGCACGGGCTCCACCGATGAATCGATCACCGTTGCCAAACCACCGGGGGTATACTGGCTGGAAGCCACCGATGCCAACGGCTGCTATGGGACGGACACGATCGTCATTTCGAAAAAAGATTGCATGGAAGGCTTCTATATCCCGAATGCCTTCACTCCCGGCGGCGCCAGCAACAACCTGTTCAGACCGCTGCTGTTCGGCAATATCCTCCGATATGAATTCGGCATTTACAACCGATGGGGTCAGTTGGTCTTCCAAAGCAATCAGCCCGGCGCTGGCTGGGATGGAAATCATCAGGGTGCACCGGCACCTTCCGGAGTGTTTGCGTGGTATTGCCGGTATACGCTGGATGGTGAGCCGCAGCAGGTGCAGAAGGGTACGGTTATTCTGATACGGTAACAGTGCGCGGCCGCCGGTTACGCGTGAACATCCGGCGATGAATTCACGGCCGCCGGCTAGGGCCTGACGTCGATGCGGGTAAGCTTCCCATCCATCGTGCTGATCACATAGCTATGCTGCCCCACCGGCAGAATACCGTTAACCATGCAGTTCGATGCCTTGTAGCGCCACAATAAGTGGCCATCCTTGCTGGCCAGCGCCCACACAGAACCTGAATGGGTAGGTACCAGCAGTATGCCGTTCTTCTCGAAGAGCGCCGTAGGCGCCAGCTCGTAACCAAGTCCGACCGGCGATCTCCAGTCGATCCGCAGCGAGTCGGCAGTCGTCGAGACGCCAATAACAATACCTTCCATCGTTTTGACATAGACAAGCGAGCTGTCCGCCGATAGACCCATCGACTCGCGCACGCGCAGCTTCGGCGCCCTCGACCGCCAGATCACCTTTCCCGATGCCGCATCCAGGGCCGTCATCACGTTGTCCGGGGCGACGATGAACACACGGCCTCCCGTAGCCACAGGCCAGCAGGCTGCAGGCGAGAACATTCGATTAGAGGCGCCGCTATTCCATTTCCAGACCAGCCGGCCATTATTTTTATCCAATGCATAAAAGTCATTGGCCCAGCATCCGAAATAGATGACGTCGCGATAGATGAGGGGCTTGTCGACCACGAAACCCTTCACCTGGTCGAAATCCCATACCATGCGACCCGTCCTCAGGTCGATCGCCCTGAAATGACCGCCCGATCCGCCAATATAGACCCTCCCTGCCGCGATTACGGGGCATGCAACGTCGGGTTTCTCCGTCGCAAACTTCCAGACGAGCCGGCCGTCCCTCAGACAATAAATATTTTTATCCGTGGAGGCGACCACGACGTAGCCGTCGGACGCCGCATTGCCGCCCCCAACATGCCCCACCGCCGGCGTCGAATAGATCTTTCCGCCTGTTCGGAATCCCCAAACCTTTTTTCCGCTGCGCCGGTCCAGCGCGAATATCCATCCATCGGTGTCGGTACCTATGACCTTGTCGCCATCGGGGACATTCCCGGTACCGATGTCACTCTTCCCCTGGTATTCCCATATTTTATGCACCTGCGGGTACTCCGAATTGACGGCAAACGACGGACGATAATACTTTGTCGTGTCCGACGCGAAATGGTGATTGAAAAGCAATGCCCTCGCCCAGACTGGTCCTTGCGGCTGACCCGGTCTTTTTTGCCGGTAAAGCACGGTGTCGTCATGGATCGTCACGATATTGTATCCTCCGATGGTGTCTCGCGCCCGAAGATTGCTGCGTCCCATGATACCCGGAATGCCCTCGAAATTCAGCAGATGGTTGGAATGACCGTGGCCGCAGAGCACCAGTTGGACATTGTGCCGTTTTAGCAGATCGATCGCCTCGTACCAATTATTCTGCGCGGAGTCCTGCGGGTAGTGGTTGAGATAAATGACAGGCATATCCGGATGCGGCAGATGCCGCAGCACCGAGTCGAGCCACACGATGTCTTCATGGGGTACCTGGCCTGGGCCCATACGCATATTGGGACCGCAGGCCGTCCCCGCGAACAGGAATCCGCCGTATTGAAAGGTCGTCGTCTCGGCACCGAACACCGTCCTGAAGGAATTCGCTCCGCTCTCGCTCCAGTTGCCGTCATGATTGCCGGGGATGATGTACCAGGGTTTGTTGAGACTGTCGAGTATCGTCTTTGCCTCGCGCAGCTCCACGTCGGCGCCGAATTCCGTGATGTCGCCAGTGATAATGACGAATTTGAGGTCCGGGTTGTCGTTGATGTCCCGGACCGTCGCGCGAAGATCGTCGACGGCGGTAGGCGCCCCGCCGATATGGGTATCCGATACGTGTGCGAATTGGAAATAACGTTGTGCCTTAGCCGTGAATCCGATGCAGCAGGCCGCGATGAGGAGTAGGAATAGCTTGTTCATGTTGGTGCGCAAGTTCGGCTCTGGAGCGCAAAAAAACAAAACCGGGTGCGGGTCCGCCGGCGTCCCGGGGTCACGCGTATATCGAAATTCTGGGTAACCTCCGGGACATACGGGGACGCCGGTCCTCATCCAGAGCTTTTCCGGCGTCCGTATCATGCCCTCTTCCGTGGCATAAAAATTTAGGTAGACATTAGATTAAAACACCATGTTTATGAAAACGAGACTACATGTGTCGCTCGCTACGGCAGCAGCCGTATTTATTTTGTTGTCGGGATGCGTATCCAGTAAGAAATACAAAGGATCCCAGGCCGAACTGGCAAGAGTAAGAAATGACAGCTCGCGTCTTGCGCAGCAGGTAAGTTCGCTGAATGGCAACGTGCAGGATCTGCAGAACAAGAACACGACGCTGCAACGATCACTCGACAGCAGCTCCAGCAGCTATGCCAACCAGCAAAAGTCGCTCGATTATTATCAAAATTATTTCAAGGACCAGCAAAACACATTGTCGCAGGTTGGCGATGACGTGAAAGGCGCCCTGACGCAGGCGGGGATCTCCAACGGCGATGTCCAGATGATGGACAACGCGGTCTATGTGCGGCTGGATGAGGATGAGCTCTTCAAAGCCAACAGCACAGCCGTTAAGCCCGGCGGCAAGAAGGTACTGGACAATCTAGCCAACGTGATCAGGAGCAGGCAAAATGTCAACGTATTCGTCGCGCGTGGTGATTCGGCGGGTGGGGCTATGGCCGGAGGCTCCGATAACATGTCTTCCGGTAATATGTCCGGCAACGAAAGTGGTAATATGACTGAAGAAGCGCCTGCGCATCACAGGACGGTGCATCACAGGAGTCATGCTATGGCTAGCCGGAGCTCGTCCGGGACAGCCACCGGCGGTTCACAAAGCGGCTCTTCGGCCAGCGGCACCAACCCCGGCGGCTCGAATGCCACCGCGCAGAATGGCGGATCGAAGACCCCGGTACACCATAAAGTACATCACCATTATTCTTCCGAGGGTTCGATGGCCATTTATAATGGTCCCGGCCACATGCACAACCGTGCCTGGGCATTGAAACAGGCCCGCATGGTGACGGTCGCCAATCATTTCCTGCAAAATGGCGTTGCGAAGATCAATGTATCGTTGCAGCAGCCCGGTATGGCCGGCAATCCGCAGGATAAGAATATCCGGGTGATCATTACTCCGAAGATGAACGATTTCACTCCGCCGGCAAACCGTTCCTCGTCGATGCGCTGATCGGAGATATCGGGGATCGGCCGGATTCACACGTTCGGTCCCCGATCTTTTATCTCATACCACAACTCCACCATGCCGCCTTTATAGGCCGACACCTCTTTGAGATGGAGAGGCGATTCGAGGCCGATGTGGTCGAAAAAGGGAAGCCCGTCACCGAGTATGATGGGCAGGATGGACAGGCGAATGCCGTCCGCGAGGCCGGCTTGAAGGAAGGATTTGGCCAGCATGGCGCCGCCTACGACCCAGACATTCCTGTAATGCGGGGCCAGCCGCCCTTTAACCAGTTCCGTCAGGTCGCCCGAAAATAATTCGACGTTTTTTCTTTCCACAGGTAGATGCCGGTGCGTGAGAACGATGGTCGGAACGTCGCCATAGGCCCAGCCGTAGGATCTCGAAAGCTCGAGGGCGTGTTCGTAGGTCCGCGCGCCCATGACATAGCAATCGATGGTTTTGAGGAATGCGCCGGCATCCTCACCGGTGATGCCTTTCTCGTAATGGTCGGTCGTGTCGAACCAGGATACGCTATTGTCCGGCTTTGCGATGATCCCGTCGAGGCTCGAGACCATATGGAGGGTTATTTTCATGGTGCTTGCTCCACCTTTACCCAATCCACATACATGCGGACCTTATGTGCCCTTATCTGATCTACCGTCGACTGGGGTAAACCGTCATAGGGCGCCTTTATGCCATTTACCTTGGAGGGGTAGGCGCCGCCGAGCGCGAAATTGAGGATGAGAAATTCTTTCTTGTCGAATGCCCAGGGGCCATAGAGGCCGGTCATGTTACGGGTTACCCGGAACATCGGGTGACCGTCATAGCTGAAATTCAGGCTATCGGGCGTCCAGTCTACGGCATAGACATGCCAATGAGTGATGTCGTCTGTCTTCGGAAAATAATAGCGGTTGACGAAGGGCGTGTTCCCGAAATAGTTGGGCCCGTGGACCGCAGCGCTGGCCCAGTCACGTTCGCCGACGAACTCCAGGATATCCTGCTCGCCGCAGTCCGGCCACTTCCCATAACCCAGCATCCACCAGGCAGGCCACAGACCCGCGCCGCTGTCGATACGAATGCGCGCCTCTGCCCTCCCATATTGGAAATCGAATTTGTCGCGGGTATTTATCCGTGCGGAGATAAAATCAAAATGCTGCCCGTCTTTCGTGATGAAGCCGGGGGTGTAGCAGGGCTGGAAGACAAGCTGACCGTTCTCTTCGAAAAGGGTCTCGCCCGAGTCGACGTAGGCCTGTAGTTCGTTGTTGACGTGAAAGCCGGTGGTGACGACATTCCATTTGCTGCGGTCCAGGTGCCCGGTGTTGAAGTCATCGAAGAAGATGACTTTAGGTGCGACCATATGCGGGTGCGACCGTGTGGGTGTCGCGGCAACACCAGCAATGACAGCGATAGCGAAGATGGCGAAACGCAGCGGCTTCATGATAAGGCAAGATAAGCACGATCGTAGGAATCCACATAAATTTTTGCTATATCTTCGGGAAGCCGCGCCGCGGCCCATATCAAAAACCCATATATGTTCCTGCAATTCTACCTTTGCGCTTTTTTCTCCGGACTGTTCCTCACCAACGCGATCCCTCATTTTATGGAAGGCATCTCCGGAAATAAATTTCCTACGCCGTTTGCCAAACCGCCCGGCCGTGGATTGTCCTCGCCCATCGTGAATGTATTGTGGGGAGTGCTCAATGCCATCATCGGTACGATCCTGTTCGTGCACAGCGCCATCAAGGCGGAGACGACCTGGTTATGGGTGACTTTTTTCGTCGGGGTAACCCTCATGGGCGTCCTGTTGAGCATCGGGTTTTCCAAAAAACAAAAGGAGTAGACGACGTCGAGGTCACCGACTGGTTTTTCTGGGAGATGGATACTGTCGTGGCGATCGACAGTTTTTACGATCAGACGCCGGGCGGGGACTATATCCAGGCGCTGAAGGACAGCGAGCTCTACTACATTTCTTTCCACGAGTTGGACTACCTGTTCGATCATTTCCCGGAGTTTAACTTTGTAGGCCGGATGCTGACCAACAAATACCGGAATCCTCGACATCTCACCCCGGCCTTATTGATGATCCCAAAAAAAGCCCGGCATTACCGGGCTTCTCGTAGATAGCAAAATCCTTTACAGATTGTCGATCCAGGTCTTGATCTCTGCCTTGGTCTTTCCTGTTCTTTGTTGCAGGCGGCCATACAATTCGTCTTCTTTTC
>DASYSV010000515.1:0-14187 GCA_036010185.1 Puia sp. | reverse complement strand
TGATATAAAAAAGACTGCCTTTGAATTCCACGTTACTGGTAAGATTCGTTGCCGTGGGGTTATATGGATTGAATTCTTTGTAGTCCGACCGCTCATCGATATGCTGATAGCTGATATCGACGGCCGGAACCACTTTCCAATTGCCCGCCTTCGCTTCATAGCTCAGCCGGTCCCTGAGCACGAGATGGGAGTTCTTCCCCGTACCCTGCGTATAGCCGCTTTCAAGGACGGTCGTCCCGCTATTGTCGACGGTATCCGTCTCATCATAACGCAGACGTGACCAGCTGTATAAATATTCCGCATCGAACTTATTGTGCAGACCGTGAGACCGCCATTCCCAGCTCAGGGCCGGTACCAGCAAATGATTGTACCACCAGTCCGAATAGTGGAATTGGTACCCGCCTCCCCCTGAATTCACGATGTATCCCACATCCTGTGGAGCATAGCCCAGGGTGAGCCGGACCGCATTCTGCGCATTCGGCCTCCATTCCACACGGCCGTTCAACCGCCAGCGTTTGAGGGTGGGCGGCGTATACTGGGATAAAGAAGCCGTCTGCGACGACGCAATTTCGTCCTGTTGCCAGTCTGCCGAAAAGCCATAGCTCAGCTTGCCCGTGTCCCGCCGGACGCCGAGATAATATTGATGATAAAAACCGGTATGGGTGGGCCCATCGAACTGGCCGCCTTTGATCAATCCCGTCTGCGCCGAGAAACGCAGGCCGTTGTTCCCTTTCCCACGTTTGGTTGTGATCAGCACCAGCTCCTGTAGCCCATTGCCATAGGGGGCCGTCGCCACTGCGTTTGGAAGCCAGGTGACTTCGGCAATGTCATAGATGGGATATAGATTGACATCCGTCACGGGATTACCGTCAACCACATAGACCAGGGCTCCCGGTTGGGCATAAACGCCCAATAACCATGCGCCGAGCGCGTCGCTCAGGTTCATAAAAGGCATCTTCTCCAGGTCCTCGCCCCGGATCGTGATTGCCTGGGTAAGATCTTTATTCAGGGAAACGGCGCCGATCGCATATCGCGAACTGTCCGTCTGGGCGGACAGCAGCAAGGGAAGGGCAAAAAAGGCCAGCGCCAGGGTCAGCGATAAGGTACATTTTCTCATAAGTGGTGTTCTTCGCTATTAAAGATAATAGCTATCCGCGACGCTATAGCCAACCTGTCTCCATTTTCACGAAATTATAATCCGCCTATTCCGAGCGCAGGCTCCTCGCCGGATTCGTCAATCCCGCCCTCACCGCCTGGAAACTGACGGTCACCAGCGCGATACCCGCCGATAACGCCGCCGCCATCGCAAAAACCCACCAATGAATATCCACCCGGTATGCATACCCTTTCAGCCATGCATGCATTGCCATCCAGGCGATCGGGCCCGCGACAAAGAAGGATATAAATACAAGCACCAGGAAATCCTTCGACAACAGGGTCGCGATCCCCGTCACCGAGGCGCCCAGGACCTTGCGGACGCCTATCTCCTTGATCCTGTTCTCCGCCATATACGTCGCCAGCCCGAACAACCCGAGACAGGATATGAACACGGTCAATGCGGCAAACAATCCCGCCAGCGTCCCGGTCCTTTTCTCATCGTCGAATTTCCTCGAATAGTCTTCATCCACAAAATGGTATTCGAAGGGATATTCGGGGTTGTAGCGTTTGAAAATTGCCGCCGCCTTTTTCAGATTGGTCTCAGTCAGGTTCTTGTCATTGAGGCGGATATTCATCACGCTGAACCAACCACCACGCGCTCCCCGGATCACCATCGGTCTTATCGGCGAATAGGGCGATTCGATAATGAAATCCTTTACCACCCCGATAACATGAAAATGCATCGTATCCTCGGTGATGATCTGCCCTATCGGCTGTTTGAAATGCATGGCCCGAACCGCCGACTCATTCAGCACGATACCCGCCGAATCCGTAGGATAATTCTCCGGATCGAAGTCCCTGCCTTCCGCCAGCTGTAACCCGGTCGTATGCGTCATGCCCCGGTCGGCACAGGTCATCAGGAAATCGGTCTTGTCCTCAGGGTCCTTCCCCTGCCATACGAAACCCCACGTATCGCTGTAATTGTTCGTAATAGGCGAGCTCGTTTTACAAACCGCCGTAGCCACGCCCTCCCTCAGCAGATCATTCCGCACCAGCTCGTAATTCTTCTCGAGATCGCCGGTCAGAAAATGATAGATCAGGTTACCCTGGTCATACCCGCTCTCCCTCTCCCGCGCATGGTCTATCTGCTCTTTGACGATGATCGTACAGATGATCAGCGTAATGGCGAAGGTGAACTGCAGCACCACCAGCACTTTCCGGGGTGTCACCAGCGCATTGGCGGCCCTGAACGTCCCCTTCAGCACTTTCACCGGCTGAAAAGAAGAAAGGAAAAAAGCCGGATAGCTCCCCGCCAGCAGACCGGTGAACAGGATGAACGCCACGGCGCTCAGCCAGAACCATACACTCCCAAAAGGTATATACAAATGCTTTTGCGTCAGCATATTGAACCCGGGTAAGGAGATCAGCACGATACCGATCGCCAGCAGCGCGGCCAAAAAGGACAACAATACCGACTCTCCGATAAATTGCCCGATCAGCCTCCCCCGGGGCGCCCCCACGACTTTGCGGATGCCCACTTCCTTTGCCCTCTTCTCGCTCCTTGCAGTACTCAGGTTCATAAAATTGATGCATGCGATCAGGAGAATAAACCCGGCCACGATGCCGAACAACCTTACGAAGGTGATCCGTCCCCCCGTTTCTACCGACCCTTCGAACCTCGAATGCAGTCTCCACCGGTCCATCGGATACACGAACATCTCCCAGTGTTTCTCCTCCTTGTCATAACGCTCCTTGTACCCAAGCAACTTTGAGTTGATAGAAGCCATGGTCGCATTGGGTTTCAGCAGGACATAGGTCCGGGTCGAGTTATTCCCCCACCACGAATCGTCATTTCCCTGCCGCCGGACAAAGTTCCAGGGCACCAGGTACTGGAAATCAAACCGGGTATTGTTAGGCAGATCTTCGATGACTCCCGTCACATGATAATTATCCTTATTGTCTATCCGGACGACCTTCCCTATGGCGTCGGTCGCGCCAAAAAGAGTTTTGGCCAACGATCTCGTGACCACGATGCTGTACGGGTCTACCAACGCCGATTTCGGATCCCCCTCCGACATAGGGAAAGTGAACACTTGTAAAAAGCTGGAGTCCACGGCGTTACCCCGGATCATCAGCCGTTTTTCCCCCACACTGAACAAGTGAGACCCCACCCAGTCCGCGCGTATGGCATGCTCCACTTCGGGCAGGTCCTTCTGCATGGCCGCCGCCAGCACTTTTGGGGTCGTATTCCAGCAATGCAACGCTCCGCTGAAGGTCGCCCGGTTCCAAACTTCATAGATCCGGTCCTTTTTTTCATGAAAATCGTCATAGCTGATCTCATTCTGCATCCACAACAGGATCAGGATGGCGCTGGCCATCCCGATCGCAAGCCCGGCGATATTGATGAACGAGAACCCCTTATTCTTCCAAAGATTCCTAAAAGCGACTTTCAGATAACTCTTGAACATGAAAAACGGTTTCAAATAGGACGCGCCAACCGGCGAAATGTTGCACTTTAACAAACCCTTTCTCCTCCGCTTTCGTTATTTTAGGGTATAATACCCAACGCATGAAATATTCCATCCTGTTGCTCGCCGCCTTTATCTCGCTGGCCGCCGCCGCCCCGGCCGCACAGGCTCAGTCGAATAAATACCCCGATCCCCCCGAAGCATCTGCAAAGTCCAAATACCCCATGACCCTCACGGATGTCGAATGGAAATCCCGCCTGACGCCCGATCAATACTTTATCCTCCGGGAAAAAGGCACCGAAAGGGCCTTCACCGGTAAATACGACCATTTCTATCAAAAAGGGACCTATTATTCCGCCGCGACCCTGCAACCGTTATTCAGTTCGGATACCAAATTCAATTCCGGTACCGGATGGCCCAGTTTCTACGCCCCGATCAACCCGGATGCAGTACGTCTGATCAAGGATTTCAGCGATGGGATGGAAAGATGGGAAGTGGTGGATAGCAAAAGCGGCTCGCACCTCGGTCATGTATTCGACGACGGACCCGCCCCCACGGGCAAACGCTATTGCATGAATTCCGCCGCCCTCATCTTCGTTCCCGAAGGCGGCAAACCCCCAACCAGCTCAAAAACAAATTAATATGAAGCCCCTCGTCTTCGTCCTCGCCTTTTCCGTCATAACCGCCTGCGGTCAGACACAACCCGTGAATATCCCCGTCAAAACATCCGATAACCCGGGTCCCAATGAGGCCGTTGCCGATTTTGCCGAGGGATGTTTCTGGCATACGGAGATCGTCTTCCAAAGCCTGGTAGGTGTTCGCGATGCCGTCTCCGGCTACTGCGGAGGAACCGATACACACCCGGACTACGAAAAGGTCTGCACGGGCACGACCGGTCACGCGGAGTCGGTCCAGGTTTACTATGATCCTTCGAAGATATCCTACGCAACCCTCGTAAAAGCCTTCTTCGCCTCGATGGACCCTACTGAGCTCGACCGCCAGGGCCCCGACGAAGGCACACAATACCGCTCGATCGCGTTTTACCGCAACCCGCAGGAGAAGAAGATCATCGAAGACGAGATCGCCCGCCTGACGGCACAAAAAAAATATTCCCGCAAGATCGTCACCGAGGTGCAACCCTTTAAGGCCTTCTACCCGGCCGAAACCTATCACCAGGAATATATCAAAAACCATCCGGAGAATCCTTACGTACAGCACGTATCCATTCCCGATTGGCTGCAATTCAAACAGGCCAATAAGGGTCAGTTCGAGTTCAAATCCTGAACAGCAGTCACCGATTTTAATCCTCAGGCGGACCCTTTTTTCGTTATCTTAGGCCTACAACCTCAGATTGCATATGCCGACCATTCAAACTAACTGTGCCCTGCAGGCGTTATTCTTTTTCACATTGACCCTATCCTCCCGGGCGCAGCCCCGGCAACCCGACAGCATATCTTCTCCCGCCGCGGCAAGAGCGGCTCTCTACTATCAGTCCTACATCGGCGCCAATGCCGCCATTTATAACGGCTGCGTCTATCAGCAGACCTATATCGGAGTCGAAGGTTCCCCCTATTTCCTGAGCGACAACCTTACCGATGGCTCCGTGGTTTATGAAGATCTCCCCTACACCCATCTGCTCCTTCTGTATAATACCGTCCTCGACCAACCTGTCCTCGCCGACCGCCAGGGCCGGCTGCTCTCCCTGCCGAACGGGAAGGTCAGCCAATTCACAATAGATGGACACATCTTTATTCATCTCTCCGCAGGTAATATTCCCTCCGGGTATTATGAGCTCCTTCGCTCCGGCTATGCCACCCTCCTGCTCCGCCATACGAAAAGACTGGAAGAAAAACTTGGCGGCGAGATCCGGCGCTATATTACGTCGCAGGAAAATTACTACGTTTATAAGAATGGCCATTACTACTCCTTCGGATCGGTCAACGGTCTCATCAGCCTGCTCTCCGATAAGCAACAACAACTCCAGCGTTACCGACGCTCGGAACATATCCGGTTCCGCAAGGACCCGCTGACGGCAGCCGAACGCCTGATCGATTACTATAATCAATTACCCCGCTGAATATGCGTCCTGTCCTCCCGATGATGATCGTTCCGCTGCTGCTGTACGGCCTTACAACCCGGGCACAGTCCCGTCCGGCTGCGACCATCACCCTCGATCTGGAACATGTTCACATAGATAGTCTCGCCCGCAGCATCGAGGCCCTCCTGCCTGTTCATTTCTATTACGATACCACCCAATTCGACAGCCTGGATGTCAATCTCAGCGTAAAGAATATAAGTCTCGACCAGTTGTTCGATCGATTGTTCGCCGGTACCCCTTACCACTATGCGACAGACGTGGACGGCAATGTCTTCCTCACGAAAGGCTGGATCATCCGGACCGGGCTATCCGCTCCTGTAGCCGGCTCGTCCGATAGCATCCGCACGACCGTCCGTTATGGTGAAGAAAAATATGCACGGGGCAAGGGCAGCGCGGAGAACAGACTCTATAATATCGGGCCACCGACCAACCGGCTCCTGCCAGGCAAGGCGGTCATCTCGGGATATGTCCGCAATACCCGCACAGGGGAACCCGTCGCCGGCGTGGTCATCACTCCCGACCCCCCGGCCCTCGCCACGGTCACAGATAAATACGGCTATTATTCACTATCCCTGTCCAGGGGCCGCAATGTCCTCCATGCGCAGGGACTCGGTCTTCGCGACAGCCGTTTCCAGATCATGCTCTATTCCGATGGGAAAATGGACATGGACCTCCGCGAACAGGTCACCACCCTCCGCGAGGTGATCGTCTCTTCGCAAAAAACGCTAAATGTCAACAGGGTCCAACTGGGGGTCGAACAGCTGAGCATCGAGCAGATCCGACAGGTGCCGACCGTTATGGGAGAAGCCGATGTGCTCCGTGTGGTGCTCACCCTTCCCGGCGTCAAGAGCGTCGGAGAAGCCAGCACCGGTCTCAACGTCCGCGGCAGCTCGGCCGATCAGAATCTCATCCTCTTTAACGACGCGACCATCTATAACCCGTCTCACTTCTTCGGATTCTTCTCCGCCTTTAACCCGGAGGTCGTAAAAGGGATCGAATTGTACAAAAGCAGCATCCCCGCCCAATACGGTGGCAGGGTCGCTTCCGTCCTCGATATCACCCCGCGCGAAGGCAACAAAAAAGAATTTACCGGCACCGCCGGCATCGGTCTGCTCACCAGCAGGGTCACCATCGAAGGACCTCTCGACAAGAACAAGACCTCCTTTATCCTGGGTGGCCGCGCCACCTACGCGGACTGGCTGCTCAACCTTCTCCCCGAACAATACAAACATAGCCGCGCCTCTTTCAACGATGTCAATCTCCTCATCAGCCATAACATCAACGAAAAGAATAACCTCTATTTCAGCGGCTATATCAGCAACGATCTTTTCAATCTGAACAGCGACACGGTCTACCGGTACGGCAACCGCGATGTCAATGTCAAATGGAAACACAGCTTCCGCAAAGTCACCGGCACCTATACCCTCGGGGCGGACCGTTACCGGTATCTCATTTCCAGCGACGGCAACCCGGTGAATGGTTTCAAGCTGGGCTTCGATATCAACCAGCTCTACTTAAAAGCCGACCATACCTGGTACGCCGCCTCGAAACACGCCGTCGACTTCGGGTTCAGCACCATCCGGTATATCCTTCATTCCGGCGACTATGAGCCGTACGATTCCCACTCACAAGTAACGCCCAACAGGATGCAAACCGAATACGGACAGGAAAGCGCGCTTTATCTATCCGATCGCTATACGGTGACATCGTCCTTTTCTCTCGTCGCCGGCATCCGCTATTCCAGGTTCGATTATCTCGGCCCGCATTTGCAAAACGACTATCCCGCGGATCAACCCAGGTCGATACTCGATACCACCGGCACCACGTTCTATCCGAACGGAAAGATCATCAAGACCTATCAGGGGCCCGAATACCGTCTCTCGGCGCGTTATGCCCTCACCAATTCCTTCTCTGTAAAGGCAGGCTACAATTCTCTCCGCCAATATACACACATGCTCTCCAATACCACTTCCATGGCCCCCACCGATATCTGGAAGTTGAGCGACACTTATATCCGGCCCCAGCTGGGCGACCAGGTCTCGCTGGGTTTCTACAAGAATCTCTTCAACAATACCATCGAAACCTCCGTAGAGGTCTATTATAAGAACCTGCACGACTACCTCGATTATCGCTCGGGTGCAACGCTCATCCTGAACCCCCACATCGAGACCGACGTGCTCAATTCAAAAGGGAAGGCGTATGGGGTCGAGCTGATGGTACGCAAGACGGCCGGCAAGCTCAACGGATGGATCAGCTATACCTGGTCGCGCACTTTTCTCAGGACCGATGACCCCACTGCGGGCGAGACGGTCAACAAGGGTCGCTGGTATCCTGCCGATTTCGATATCCCCACCGATCTGTCATTCGTGGGCAATTATAAGATCAATCACCGGTTCAGCATCTCGACCAATGTCATCTATTATACCGGCCGCCCCATCACCTTACCCATTACCGCCTACTATTACGCGAATTCGGAAAGGGTGTACTATTCCGACCGGAATGCCTATCGCATCCCCGACTATTTCCGGGCCGACTTCTCGATGAACATCGAAGGAAATTTTAAGGTCCACCAGAAGACCCATAATTCGTGGACCATTGGCATCTACAATTTCACCGGCCAAAAGAACGCCTACAATGTCTATTTCGAATCCGTTAACCACGTCGTCAACGGAGTGAAGCTGTCCATCTTCGGCAGCGCCATCCCATTCGTTAACTTTAATATCCATTTCTGATGTACAGACGGCTTCACATATACATATCCTTAATGATCCTGGCGGCCTGCCAGCAGACCTATGCGCCGCCGATCATCGCCAAACCGCCGGATTATCTCGTCGTGGAAGGGTTCATCGAAAACAACGGCACAGACTCCACGATCTTTACACTCTCGCGTACCATGAGACTCGACAGCTTTGTCTTCGTACCCCAGGTCAACTGTGCGATGTGGGTAGAAGGATCGGACAGCACCTCATACCTGCTCGGTGACGCCGGCAACGGTAAATACGGCGCGCTCCTGACTGCGCTCAACAAGAACGCCACCTACCGCATCCATATCATCACCATCGATGGAAAAGAATATGCGTCCGATTATGTTCCGCTGGTTTATAATCCACCCATCGACAGCATCAGCTGGGTAAGACAGGACAACGACGTTCATAAGGGCGTTCAGGTCTACGCCAATACCCACAATCCTCTCGACAATACACATTTTTACACCTGGAAATACCAGGAATGCTGGGAATTCCACTCCCCGTTCGAGTCCATCTATGAATATGTCCCCGGGGTCGGCGTCACGCCGGTAACCCATATCGACGATTATGTCTGTTGGCACTATAACGATTACTCTGACATCCTCCTGGCCAGCTCCACCCAGCTGAACCACGATCTCATCTATGACGCGCCGATCGTCTTCATCCCCGACACGTCTCAGAAGATAACAGTACGCTATAGCATCCTCGTGACGCAATATGCCCTTACGAAAGACGCTTTCAGCTGGTGGAAGATCCTGCAAAAGAACACCGAACAGATCGGCTCCATCTTTGGCGTGCAACCTTCCGCCAACCCCGGCAATATTCATTGTCTTACCGATACAGCCGAACTGGTGCTCGGATACGTCGATGGCGGCAACAGCAGGTCACAACGCATCTTTATCACCAACGACCAGGTACTGCCATGGTCCTACAACAGTGGCTGTATCGAGCAGTCGAGCAAAAAATATAGCATTGAGGAGCTCTGGGAAATGGGTGAGCTGCCCATCGGCGTAAATTTTGGGGATCAATCGATCATCTTCTCCGATAAGTATTGCATAGACTGTCGATTCACCGGCACTAACGTCCGCCCATCCTTCTGGTAAACATGAGAAACAGAACCATCCTCTTCATACTTTGCCTCTTTTGCCTCCGGACACAAGCCCAGGACGATCAGGCCGTACAGACAAAGGCCGACACCTGGCGCCAACTGGTCCTGCAGGAAAAACTGTTCGTGCATACGGACAAATCCTTCTATCTCGCCGGCGAGGTCCTTTGGTGCCGCCTGTATTGCGTCGACGGCTATACCCACCGGCCGCAGGGCGTCAGCAAGCTCGCCTATGTCGAGATCCTCGATGCCGATAACCGGCCGGTCATTCAGGGAAAGATCAGACTGGATGACGGTTTCGGCGAAGGCTCTTTTGCCCTGCCGCCATCGGTGAATTCCGGGACCTACCGCCTGCGCGCCTACACCAACTGGATGAAGAATTTTGGACCCGGGACCTTTTTTGAACAGACCATCACGATCGTCAATACGATACACGGAATAGACACCGCAGCTCTAACCCGTCCCGATACCGTCAAACGCTACCCGATCGGATTTTTTCCCGAAGGCGGCGACCTGGTCGCGGGACTCCCTTCCTTTGTGGCGTTTGAAATGATGGATGACGAGGGCCGGGCGATAGATGCGGGCGGTGCGATCCTCAGCGGCAACAACGATACGGTAACCACTTTCCATGCCCGTCAAGCCGGCCTTGGCGTCTTCCAGCTCACCCCCGAGCCCGGTCAAACCTACACCGCCATTCTTAACTGCCCCGACGGTATCACCCGCACCTGGCCGCTCCCGCCCGTCCTTCCCAAAGGCTATACGATGCATCTTCAGGATAACGGCCCCGATCTCACCCTTACCATCCACGCCACCCCCGGCCTCTCCGCCCACGCCACCCCCGGCCTCTCCTCCGTCGCCCCATCCGCCACCCCCGGTCTCACGGCCCTCTCCGCCCCCGTCACCCCCGCCAGCCAAAATATCCGGCTCTTTCTTCACTCTTCCACGACCTCCTCCTTCTTCGATCAGAAACCCGTCATCGGCGGGGATTCGGCGATATTTACCATCCCGCGCAGCCGGCTGCAGGACGGCAACAATCGTCTGACCGTTTTCGACGCGTTCGGACACCCGCTGGCCGAACGACAATTCTTCATCTCACCCCGACAAATATTACATTTCTCCGCGACCACCGATCAGGCGGTCTATTCCATCCGGCAAAAGGTGCGGCTCGACATCGCGCTGACCGACACTACGGCCGCGGTCCCGGCTCCCGGCCTCACACATCCCGACACCCCACCTGCCGCAGTCCCGGCTCCCGGCCTCACACATCCCGACACCCCACCTGCCGCCGTCCAGGCTGCCGGCCTCACACACCCCGACACTACGCAAGCCCACCTCTCAATCGCCGTCTACCGGCTCGACTCCCTGCAAGGCTATCCGGCGACGGACATCCTCCGATATCTCTGGGCAGGTTCCGAATGGACAGGCCCGACGCCATCGGCTACCGCATTCGACGACCCTCAACTCGCAGGTCTGT
Organism: Puia sp.; assembly: GCA_036010185.1. Taxonomy (GTDB): domain Bacteria; phylum Bacteroidota; class Bacteroidia; order Chitinophagales; family Chitinophagaceae; genus Puia. The sequence goes on along the minus strand of DASYSV010000515.1, from coordinate 3,197 downwards.
ATTCCCTGACACACGGCTGGTCAAGATTCCGTTGGACCGATGTCCTTTCGCACCCCTATGGTCCCCGTCTCTACCCACCCGAGATTCGCGGACAGATCATCACCGGCCGTCTCTCCGAGACGCAAACCGGCGCCCCTGCAAAAAATATCATTGCCTACCTGTCAGCGCCCGGCACGACCTTCCGGTTCGCTGCCGCCGGAACAGACACTGGCGGAAGATTCCAGTTTGACCTGAAAGACTACTATGGACAGGATGGCATCGTGATCAATACCGGCAGTCCCTATAAAATAACCACGTTCAGTCCTTTTTCGGAACAGTATACCGATAGCCGCCTACCGGCGCTCCACCTCACCCGCGACCAGCTGCCATTGCTGGGCCGGTACCATGTCGGCATCCAGGTACAGAATATCTTCTCCGGAGACAGCCTGAGAAGGTTCTCGCTCCCCAACGCAGACACCTTGCCGTTCTTCGGCCGCATCGGTTATACCTACCTGCTGGATAATTATGTTCGGTTTACCACGATGGAGGAAGTACTTCGCGAATACGTCCGCGAGATCAATGTGACCCGCAGCAATGGCCATCTGCATCTCGCGATGCTGGATGAGCCGGCCCGTTCGGTGTTCAGTGACGGGAACACGCTGGTGCTGTTGGACGGGGTCCCCGTTCCGGATGACAGGATATTCAATTACGATCCGCTGAAAGTGAGGATGCTCCGGGTCGTTCCGCAGGAATATATTCTCGGCGCCGCCCATTTCAGCGGCATCGCCAGCTTCACCACCTATAAGGGAGACTTCGAAGGTCTCGCACTGGACAGCAATTCGCTGCAGATCGATTATGAGGGTCTGCAATATCACCGGCAATTCTATTCGCCTGCCTATCCGACGGCCCGCCTGGCGCAAAGCCGTCTGCCGGATTTCAGAAATGTCCTCTATTGGAATCCCGATTATCGCGTCGGACGCGCATCGGCGCCGGTAGAATTCTACACATCCGATCTGCCGGGTGAATATCTCATCGTGATCCAGAGCCTGTCTTCCGATGGCAGGGCAGGCGTTACCTATCACCGGTTCACCGTGCAACCGGCCGCCTACCACCCGATACCGTAATCCTCGCCGTTATTGCTGCTCCCTCCCCAGAAAGTTCCATGCTTCGAGTCGAGATAAATGGCATTGATCGGTCCGCTCGTCCGGTCCCCATATGTCGCAAAATATCCCATCTGCCTCAGCTCCTGCCGGACATATGGCGGTGTCACATTTCCCAATAATACCCGTCCCGGTCTTGGACGACGGTCTTCCAGCCGCTCGCCACCCAGCGACAACCACAATTGGTCCGAGTTGATATTGGGCGCTTCGGTCGCCTCCTGTACCGTCATTCCGAAATCGACCATGTCCAGGAAGAATTGCAGCAGGTTCTGATCCTGCGTATCGCCGCCCTGTACGCTGAAACACAAATACGGCTTCCCATCCTTCAATGCCAGTGTGGGCGTGAGCGTTACGCGCGGCCGTTTGTGCGGCTCCACCACATTGAAGGGATCGATCAGGCTGTCGAGCACAAAACTCTGCATCCGCTGGCTCATGCCTACGCCCGTATGTCCCGCTACACATGCCGGCGGCCAACCCCCGCTTGGCGTTACCGAGATCACCCATCCGTCCTTATCGGCGGCCTCGATGCTCGTCGTTCCGCGCCACAAACGGTCATGATATAAGGATTCATCCACAGGCCCGCCGGCTACCGTATGATCGAAGGCGAGGCTATCGATCGCGGCCATCGTCGTCGAATTCATCGCTCCACCCGTACTCGGCCCTCCGTTCCCACCCCTTGCAGGCGCCCCAAAAGTCCTCGCCCGCTGCTTCAACATATCCGCAAACGGATTCGTCCTTCCCTCGAAAGGATATGGATCGCCCGGCGCAGCCCCCGGATTCGCATGGTCCGGATTGATCAGTGCCGCCCGCTGTTTCGCATATTCTTTGCTCAGCAAACCCTTCATCGGTTGTCCCGTCGAAAAATACGGGTCGCCATAATAGAAATCCCTGTCGGCGAACGCCAGGCTCATTGCCTGATATATCGTATTGATATACCTGCCGCTGTTATAGCCCATCGCTTTCAGATCGAAATTCTCCAGGATATTCAACGCCTGCAGCATGGCCGGCCCCTGCGTCCACTGCTGAAGCTTATACACTTCGACACCCTTATAATTCGTATGCATCGGCTCCTCCTCGATAGGCTTCCATGCCGCCAGGTCCTCCATGGTGATCAATCCACCCTGCTCCTGGCAACCCCTGACGAATTCCTGCGCGATATCGCCCTTATAGAACCGGTTCATCGCGGCATAAATGGCTTCCTTACGAGTCTTCTTATGCTTCAACGCATCCTGCTCCGCATCCACCATTTTGGTCAGTGTCTCCAGGAGGTCCTTCTGAACAAAGACCTCACCGGGCTCCGGCGCCTCGCGCTTCTCTCCCAGATGCGGCAGAAAGATGGCCTTGCTGTACGGCCATTCCTTTAACCGTTGTTTTCCCCGTTCAAAACTGTTGGCGGTCTGCGCTTCGATCGCATATCCCTTTGCCATTTCCATGGCTGGCGCCAATACTTCTTTGAGGCTCATCGTCCCATATTCCGCCAGCATATAACAAAGTCCTCCCGGAGTCCCCGGCGTCACCGCCGCCAACGGTCCGTATTCCGGCGGAAAATTGTATCCCTTCGCCTTGAAAAAAGCAGGAGTGGCCCCCGTCGGCGCAAACCCCAGCGCATCGATGGCGATAACTTTACCCGTATGCGGATTATAGATCAGCGCCTGCGTCTCGCCGCCCCAGCTCAATACGTCCCACATGGTACACACCGCCCCCAACATAGCACAGGCCGCATCGATGGCATTGCCGCCCTTGTTGAATATCTGCGAGCCGGCTTCCGCCGCCAGCGGCTTGCCCGTCACCGCCATCCAGTGATTGCCATGCAACGGTGGCTTCTCGGTCAGCTGGGCCTCACCCACAAACGAAAAAAGCAACAGCGCCGCTGCGATCGTGATCTTATTTACCATTATCGACATCTTGTAAGAATTTTATCAGTCCGGGAAAATAATGTTGCTGGTCATCCCACATGTCACAATGACTGCCCTCGGGACAATACAAATACCGGCCATCCTTCACCTGTCTACTCATCCATTCCATATACTTCGGATCCATCGTGTCATATTCTCCACC
>DASYSV010000508.1:0-6122 GCA_036010185.1 Puia sp. | reverse complement strand
TAAAGGGATATTAAGGTGGAAATTATTCGGCTTTAGCTTTTTATTGAAAACATACAATTCCGGGTGCCTGTTCTGCAGCCCTTCCCGTTTAGCTCCGGTCGGCAAAATATAATCGGCGGCAAGTATCATACGCCGGAAATTGCGCCTGTCCATCGATATACCCAGGATGCATTCATACAGCTCGTGCAATTCGGTCATCGTGAACTGTTCATCCAGCAGCTCGAAACCCACCGGGTAGTAAAGGATCTTCGATCGCAGCCTTTGCATGGCCGTTTTGAAGATATTGCGGTGATCGAATCCCAGTGCCGGCATCTTTCCGACGTTCATCCATTGGACGTCATTGGCCATTCTTCCTGCTGCGATCCTCAATTTGGATGGATTGACCAATGCATAATAGGCCACCGATATGACCCTGCCCCGCGGATCGCGTTCCGGTTCGTCAAAGCTGTATAGCTGTTCCAGGTACAGCCGGTCCATTCCCAGCTTGGTCTGCAAGATGCGGGAACAGGTATCCGAAAACCGCTCCTCCATCTGCAAAAAAGCTCCCGGCAATGTCCATCCGCCCTCAAAAGGAGCTTCCTTCCTGTTGAGCAACAGCACCGACAATTCGCCGTCGGCATACCCGAAGACCACCAGGTCGATCGCCACCGCAGGGTTCCTGTAAGAGTGAAAGGGTTTCATGTTGTTTGCGTTAATCTGACGCAAAGTAAAACAAAACTATTGATCCTTGCAAGAAGGGGGACCCAAAATTTCAAAAAATCATATTTCTCCTGGCAATACTAAATTAGTTAGTAAATTTACCCCTGCCGAAAACCAATAAATGTGAGCATCATGACACGTGCATATCACGGCTCTCATAAAGACCGGGCCACGCTTTCAGGAGATATTCTTCGCTCCTAACTCTCCCAATATTTATTGTGCCTTTTTTATAAAAAGAATTCTTTAAATTTGTTATATGTCGACAACCAGAAAAAAGAATATCAGGATAAGAAGGAAAAAGCCGTCCCTGGACGCCTCCAATGTAGTCGTTGTCACTCACACCACTGAGAAGGATACTTTAGTTCCTGAAAAACTCAAAAAGGCTAACGAGATGTTGAGCAAATCCAAAATGATGAATAGTTGATTCTCGATGGCATTCGCTGCTTATGAAATCCCTCTTCTATCTCCTCTTTCTTTCCCTGCTGACCGCCTTCGGCGGATGCTCGATGATTTCTAACCCCCTCCCACACCTCTGGTTCTACACCTATGGCTCCGGCTCGGGAGACGACGGAGGCCTCACCCCCGCCAATTTTCTTGAATTACGCTCCGACGGCTCATATACCGCTGATTTCGGCCGATATGAATATGGCACCTGGGCTCGAAAGGATCAAAACCTCTTTCTTACCAATCAGCAACACAAGACTTATCAATATTCCATCAGGAAAATCACACCGGAAGAAATGCAGCTCGTTGTCGCCAGGGGCCGCATCGGATATTTCGAAGGCCTCCCCCTTCCGTCATCCCGTCCGGGAGAAGACCCCTTCTCTCCCGAAAATAACAAATGGCGTATCCCCGCCACTCACAAGGAAAGCGAAGCGGAGATACGCGAACGACTGCTCGGACAGCAAGTACAAAATGTTCATCGGAGCCTTTCAACAGCTGGAACAATTCCTTCGGCCCTGACCCGGGCAATTCCTTCGCCAGCAATAAATGGCATCCCTTTCATCGCTGCATCAACGCATCCGTCACTTCCTTATGATAAATATTGTTCTCCGCCCGCACGCTGTGAAGCAGACTGTGTAACCCGGCTTCCGCCTCCGATTCCGTCGGGCGCGGGCCCTTACCCGTCAGATAATCCACGACACGGCGCCATTCCGGCGTCATCGGTACTTCCAGCGGATTGTTCGCCCCGATCTTTTTCAAAGGCCACCAGGACCAGCCGATGTCATGACTTTCTACCAGCCGGACACATTCCCGGTACCATGTATTATTGTTCTCACCCGACTCACCAAGCCACAGCGGAATATTGTATTGCTCGCGCAGCCCGAGGTAATGATGTATCGCCTCCTCCGTGTTCGGGTTCCAGTATTTATGAAAGCTCAGAACCATATTATCATCCCACTGTGGCAGGACACCGCGATAGTTGTTGCCCCAGCCATTTCCCTCGATGATGATCATATGGCGGCGGTCGACCGACCGGATGGCGGCCGTGATATCCATCATTAATTGCCTCAGCGGTGCATTCTTCGTTTCTTTTAGTCCATGTTTATCAGAGGGGTCCTCAAAACCCCAGTTGGGTTCGTTGATGATATCGTATCCGCCGATCCAGGGTTCATTGGCATACCTTTCAGCCAGCCGGCGCCACAGCGCGATCAGCTTCTGCCGGTTGGCCGCGCTTTCCCAAAGCGACGGCTTGGTGGAATCGCGATCCGATATATTGAAATCGTTGCCCTGGCCGCCTGGCGCGGCGTGCATATCGAGGATGAGATAAAGATGATTGGCCTTACACCAGCCGAGCAGGCTATCGGTGAGGGCAAAACCTTTTTGCAGCCAGGTGTTTTTTCCCGCGACCGGCTCCTCCTCCACCGACAAGGTGAACAAATGATAATGCATAGGCAGACGGACGGAATTGAAACCCCACGCTGCCATCGAGTCAATATCGATCCGGCGCGTTTGATCCGCAAGCCAGGCCTCATAAAAAGCAGCCGTCTTCTCCGGTCCTATCAGATCGCTGATCTTTCTGCGCATCAGGTACTGGGGCCCTACGCCACCCAATTTAAGCATATAGCTTTCCTGCAACATCCAGCCGCCGAGTCCCATACCCCGGAGGATCACCTTCTCTCCATTCTCATTGACGATTAGCCGACCCTGCGTCTTCAGGAATCCTTGCGCCCGGCCTTCAGCCATCATGCCCAACAACAGAATGACCGCAATGATACCGCTCATACTTTTCATAACCGAAAAGTAATCCTTTTTTTTAACTTTAGTCTCACCCCAACGGCTAACGCTCATGAAACGTATTCCTTCCATCGATGTCGCCCGCGGTCTGGTCATGGTCATCATGGCGCTCGATCATTCGCGCGATCTGCTGCATATAAATGCAGCCCAAAGCCCTACCAATCTGGCCACGACTACGACGATACTTTTTCTTACCCGCTGGATCACGCATCTGTGCGCTCCGGCTTTCGTCTTTTTATCGGGGACATCGGCGTTTATATACCTGTTCCGCGCATCGTCGAACACATCCGCCCCCAACCGCGCATCGGCGACCACATCCGCCCCCAACCGCACATCCGACGATCTCCGCTCCCGCCGCCGTTTCCTGCTGACACGGGGTCTCGTGCTCATTCTGATGGAATTTACGATCGTCAACTTCGGCATGTTCTTCGACGTTCGTTTCCGTCTCTTCATGTTCGAGGTCATCGCGACCATCGGAGCAGGCATGTTCCTGCTATCCTTTTTATCCCGCCTTCCTCTAAAGGTCATCATGGCGCTTTCAGCGCTCCTCATTTTCGGCCATGACCTGTTCTCACCGGGTATGCTGCCGCCCACCGGCCCGATCAACTTTATCGGATCACTGCTGCTCAGCCTGAACGCCTACACTACAGGCGCCGACAGGGTGTTCGTTATCGCCTATCCCGTTCTGCCCTGGTTGGGGATCATGCTGGCAGGCTTCGCGGCAGGCCGCCTCTTCATCATGCCCGTGGAAAAAAGAAAGAGCATCTTCCGAAAACTCGGTTTCTCCCTACTGACCCTTTTCATCCTGTTGCGTCTCATCGATCGTTATGGCGATCCGATCCATTGGGCGACACAAAAAAATGCCGTGTTCACGTTCCTTTCCTTCATAAACGTCAACAAATATCCGCCTTCACTGCTCTTCACCCTCGTGACGCTCGGCATCCTCCTGCTGGTGCTCTCGGCCGCCGAAGGCCGTGACAACCGGACCACCCGTTTCCTGCTGATATATGGTCAGGTACCGATGTTCTATTTCATTATTCACTTCTATATTCTCCACACTATCCTGATCATCACCGTTCTGCTGCAGGGCTATCATTGGGCCGACCTTCCCTTCGGCGGTGGACAATTCGGCCGTCCCCCCGGAGCAGGCCTCCCGCTCGCCGCCGTTTATGCCATCTGGATCGCCGTCGTCATCACACTTTATCCCCTCTGCCGACGTTATGGACAATACAAACAATCGCATCGGGAAAAGAAATGGCTACGATATATATAAGTGTTTACACTTATCATATAACAAAAAAATATCTATCTGGCACATCTGCCGGGGTCCAATCTGCGTTTTAAAAAGTAACTCCGAATCATTCCGTATGAGGTATGTCCAATATCCACTCCTTCTGGTGCTGCAATTTTCAGCATATACCTCTTTTTCTCAACCCCGGAATCTCAAATTCGCCCATATCGGTACCGAAGCAGGCCTTTCAGCGAATAACGTGACCTCCATCCTGCGGGACAGCCAGGGTTTCATGTGGTTTGGTACCCGGGATGGTCTCAACCGGTATGACGGGTATGATTTCGATATATACAGGAATACCCCCGAGGATCCGCAAAGTCTCAGCAGCAATTTCGTGACATCGGTGATACAGGACCGTAACGGCGACCTCTGGGTCGGTACCTGGGGCGGCGGATTGAATCGTTTTGACAGGGCAAAGCGGCGTTTCGTACGATATGCGGGGATCATTCATGCCGAATTTATCAATTCGCTGATGGAGGACTCCGAAGGTCGTATCTGGATCGGTTCGAGCGATCATGGTGCCTGGCTATTGGACCCCAGGACAGGCAAGGTGCTGCTGTTTACCTCGGTCGCGGGCAATCCCGCCAGTCTCAGCGACAACGACGTCCTGACCATCGCGGAAGACCACGCTCATCAGATCTGGCTCGGAACGTCACGGGGAGGACTGGACCGGTATGATCCGGGGTCGCGGTCCTTTATCCGCTATACACACCGCCCGGGTGATGAGAACTCCCTGGCGTCGAATACGGTTGAAAGGATCCTGGAAGACGGCCGTCACCGGTTGTGGATCGGAATGAGGGACGGCGGGCTGGATCTGCTGGATCCGCTGCATGGAACTTTCCGGCATTTCCGGAATGACCGCGGCCGCGCAAGCAGCCTGGTATCGAATGTGGTCCTTGCGCTGGAAGACGACGATCAGGGAAATCTTTGGATCGGAACGGAAAATGGCGGCATCAGTATCCTGAATAAGGATATGGATCGTTTCATCACCTGCGCACATGACGACGTCGACAATACCAGTCTCAGTAATAACTCTATCGATGCGCTGTACCGCGACCCCCAGGGCAATTTGTGGGTCGGCACGGCAGACGGCGGCATCGACCTGTACAATAAGAGCGTCAACAGTATCGATCATTACAAACACACCGCTTCGCCGGAAAGTCTTGCCAACAACAATGTGCTCGATATCCTCGAGGACGGCGATCATTTGTGGGTGGGTACGGATGGAGGCGGGCTCGATGAAATGGACCTGACGACGGGGAAATTCAGGCATTTTGTACATGGCGCCGGATCCGGTAAAAGCATCAGCGGCAATTATGTCCTCAGCCTGTGCAAGGATGCCAAAGGCAATCTGTGGACAGGCACCTGGGGTAACGGTATAACGGTGATCGGAAAGGACGGAAAGGTAATTCATCAATACAAACATGACGATGCCGACAGCAATAGCCTCGGCGGGGACAATGTATACGCGATCACCGATGACGGTGAGGGAACGGTATGGGTTGCGACATATGGAGACGGACTGAACCAATTCAATACAAAGACCGGCGGCTTTCACCATTATAAACACGTTGCGTCCGATCCCAACAGTCCCGGCTCCGATCGTCTCAATACCCTGCTCTCCGACAGCAACGGTATCCTTTGGATCGGCACTTATGACGGCGGGCTGGACAGGCTCGATGAATACACCGGCATATTCAGACATTTCTTGCATGAGACAGGAAAAAATAGCCTGAGCAACAACACCGTCAATTTCATTTATGCCGACAGCCGGCATAATTTCTGGGTCTGTACAGCGGATGGTTTGAATCTAATGGACCGGAAGACCGGCCAGTTTAAAGTATACGGCATTAAAGACGGGCTTCCGAGCTCGGTGATCTTCGGCATCCTGGAA
>DASYSV010000496.1:0-7993 GCA_036010185.1 Puia sp. | reverse complement strand
AACCTCACTGCATTCGATGAAGATGCCGGGCGGCTTTATTTCAGCACCGATGATGGCCGGCTTATCATATTTCAAAAAAGAGCGGAGACATTTTCCGTTCACAGGCTTACAACCGGCCATCTGTATTCCCTCTGCCGGTCGAAGAAAAGCGATGTTCTTTATGCAGCCGGGTCGAATGGTGAAGTGATCGCTTTTCATCTGGCCGATCAAAGATCAACAATAGTAAGATACGCTTCAGCGGAACAATTCAATACTTTGTATGAAGACCGGACAGGTGCCATTTGGATCGAACCTGAAAAGACAGGGGCCATTCGTTTCGATCCTTCTTCCGGGTCGTTCCAGCTGTTTTCATTTAGTGGTGGTGAAAGCCTTTACTTTATCGGCGACCGTTATCGCGTTTTTGAGGACAACAGCGGCACTGTCTGGGTCAATATGAAGGGAGGTGGTTTTGGTTATTTTGATCCCGTTACGAAGAAAATAGAATATTCACTGCCTACACCCGATGGCCCGGATTACAATCTTCCACCGATTGTGTTCGGTGTTTATTACGACAGTAATGGGATACTCTGGATAAAGACGAACGAAAGGGATTTAGTCAAAATAGTGTTGCAGGAAAACAACTTTAGACAGTCGCTGTTGGCAAAACAAGACGCCTCGCCTTCTGAGAATGAAATAAGGGGCATCTTTTACGATAGACAAGATCGCCTGTGGTTAGGAGCGAAGAGGGGCAATCTGTTTGTTTACCGGAACAACCTGCTGTTAAAGGGGTTGTTTATTAACCCGCCGCCGGGCGGATTGGACAGGGTCTATTCGATACTTCAGGACAGCCACGGGAATGTATGGCTTGGGACCAAGGATAATGGTTTATTCAAGGCCACTCCTGTCAACAGGAAAGAAACCAAATACAGGCTCACCCATTATTTGCCGGATAAAGACAATCCCGCAAGTTTGCCTTGCAACGAGATCTATGCATTGTTGGAAGATAAACGGGGGGTATGGATCGGGTCTTATGACAATGGCCTCTCATTGATTGTAGATGACGGGCACAGCACAAAGTTTATCCATGGCGGCGATGCATTCCGGAACTACCCGAAACGCTCTTTTCAAAAGATCAGGCATATGGCCCTGGATGATCATGGGAACCTGTGGATCGGGACCACAAACGGATTGTTAGTCCAGGGGGTCGGCAGCGACAAACCGGGAGTTTACCAATACAAGACCTATAGTAACACATCCCCCGAAACGGAAAGGTTGATCACGAATGATATCCAGTTTATCCATCGGGATGAAAAAGGAAGAATGTGGTTGGCTACCTCCGGAGGCGGCTTCAGCCTTGCCAGCGGTAATGCGCCGTTGCAAACCTTACAGTTTCGAAATTACACAACGAAGGACGGAATGCCGAATGATTATGTGCTGGCTTGTGTGGAGGATAAGAATGGTAATTTTTGGCTTGCCACGGAAAACGGCATCGCCAGGTTCAACCCCAAAACCAAAGTAATACGCAACTATGATTCCTATGATGGCTTGCCTAAAATAGCATATTCCGAGGCCTCCGTCTGCTCCAACGCTTCAGGAAGTGAAATCGTCTTTGGCACCCGACATGGCTATATCACGGTCGATCCCCTGCATATTAATACGACTCGGATCGAAGCCAATCTCGCCCTGACGAATTTACAGATCAATAATGAGGACGTCGGTCCGGGAAAGAATGGATCTGTCCTGGCCGACGACATAAATTATGTTTCCGATCTTGCGTTAAAAAACGATCAAAACACGATCAGCATAGACTATGGGATCCTCGATCACCGGGCCGGCAACAGGCAGGCCTTCGCTTACCGGCTGGTTGGTTTTGACACAACCTGGCACAACGACAGGCAGTTCAGACGGACCACCTATACCAACCTGCCGCCGGGACATTATATCTTCGAGGTAAAAGCGCTCAGCACTGACCTTTATACCAACCAACCCTATAGAAGTTTATTCATCACCATCCTGCCTCCATGGTGGAAAACGGCGTGGGCCTATGCCATATATGTGATCGCTGCGGGACTATTGTTTTATTTTATCAGGCGCAACGCAATGGACAAGATCCGGTTGCGCAACAAGATCGCGCTGGAGGAAAGGCTGGCGGCATTGAAAATGAATTTCTTCACCAATGTTTCGCACGAGCTGCGAACGCCCCTCACCTTGATCGTTAATCCTCTGGAGCAGTTGTCCAAAAAAGGCAATCTTTCTTCCGAAGAAGCATCATGGGTGGATATTGCGAGAAGGAATGCGGATCGCACCGTTCGTTTTATTAACCAGCTTCTGGATTTGCGGAAGGTCCAGAGCGACAAAGCCACCATTCGCGTTTCCAGGGTTGAGATAGTCGATTTCGTGAAAAAAGTGAGCGATCATTTTTCCGGGGCCGTCCGTGCCCGGCGGATTAACTGGTCCATCGTTTCCAACCAACAGGAGATCTTCGCATTTGCAGACGCCGAAAAGCTGGATGTTGTCATCTACAACCTTTTGAGCAATGCTATCAAGTTCACTCCGGAAGGCAAAGCGATCACAGTTGCAATTAATGCCCTTCCGGGAGGAGAGTACTTTTCTATTGCTATACAGGACCAGGGCCCGGGGGTGCCAAAAGAACAACTCGAAGAGATCTTCGAATTGTTCCGGGAAATAGAGCATCCCGCCGGACGAGAATTAAAGGGGACGGGCATCGGCCTGGCATTGTCCCGGGAATTTGTCCGGCTTCACAAGGGCACGATCCGGGCCGAAAACAATAGCGACGGCGGGCTGACAATGACGGTAGAGCTCAGACTTGGCGCCGCCCATTTCGAAAAGCAGCAAATAGCCGCCGTGGTGGACCCGCCCATGACAACGAACGTTCCTGAAGAACCGATCGGCCAACAGATGCATTCCCTTCCGGTCTCCACCCCGCAGGCACCGTTGATCTCTCCCCCGCATGGCGCGTTGATGTCTCCCCCGCATGGCGCGTCGATGTCCCCCGCGGAGGCCCCGCTGGTCCTGCTTGTAGAAGATAATGACGAGCTCCGGAGCTTTATCGAAGGACAATTGAATAAACATTATCGGGTAGTAACGGCAGGGGATGGAGAAGAAGGCTTACAAAAAGCAAACGACCTGGCTCCCGACCTTATCGTAAGTGACATCATGATGCCAAAAATGGACGGCATCCAACTCCTGGACAGGATAAAGAACGACGAGAACACCAGTCATATACCCGTGGTTCTGCTATCCGCCAAATATTCCATCGAAAGCCAGATCGAAGGGTTGAGATACGGAGCCGACTATTATATCACAAAACCGTTCAATAATGAGTTTTTAATTGCTTCTATCAATAACCTTATCCATCAGCGTAAAAAATTATTCGAAGCGCTGGTGGGAAAGACCCGATCGATCGGGTCGATCGGGTCGATCGGGTTGATCGCTGAGCCTGGTGTCATAACCTCCCGGGATCAAAGCTTTTTAAAACAAGTGATCAAAGTGGTGGAAGACAAAATGGCCGACACGGATTTCAATATCGATGTTGTGGCTGAATCATTGGCCATGAGCCAGAAAACATTTTATAGAAAGTTCAAGAGCCTTACCGGCCTTACGCCGGTAGAATTCGTACGGGATATGCGCATGCAGAGAGCAAAACAGCTTCTCGAAGGAGGTGGCAACAACGTATCCGAAGTAGCATATCATGTTGGTTTTAGCAACCCAAAATACTTCAGCACCTGCTTCAAGGAGAAATACCACATTTCACCTTCAGAATACGCACGCCTCCCTTCTCACTAACATATAAATTTATCACAATTTATAAAACGCTTGTGCGCAATGGCGGACATTGGCATTGGCAAAAAATTGAACCTTTTTGTCCGAAATCTGAACCCTTTCTGTTACCCGCCTCTCTATGTTTGCACCCGGAAAAATAGATCTCTTTTTACATACAAGTAGTAACCTTTAAGTCGCTCTTATTCTTAGGAGCGACTCCTAAAGGTTCACAGATGGCTACTGCTTCACTATCTTTATGGCTGACCAAAGCCTAAGATGAAGACCCAACCATTTATTCTCGTCACAGCCCTCGTCGTCCTGACGACCCCGATTTACGCGCAAGGATCCAAACCAGTTCCGGAAGCGGCGCTCCGCGCCAGGGTAGACTCGATCGTGCAGTCCGCGATCAGGGCCGACCTCATCCCCGGCGCCGTCATTCAAATCCAAAAAGACGGCAGGATCGTCTATTCGAAAGCTTATGGCCTGTCGCAGAAATACGATATCCGTCACCAGCCTCTCCAATCCGCCCCGGCTATGGATACCGCGACCCTTTTCGACCTGGCTTCGCTGACCAAGGTCGTGGGTACAACCACATCCCTGATGTTGCTGGCCGACCGCGGCCTCATCCATATCGACGATCCCATCTCCCGGTATTTACCGGGTTTCGACACCGGTGAAAAAAAGAAGATCACTATCCGTCACTTGCTTACACACACGGCCGGTCTGGATGAATGGTATCCGCTTTTCTATAGGTCCGCACACCGCGATTCAACGATTCGCCTGATCGAAAGCCTGCCCCTGAAATATCCGGTCGGCAAACAGCGAAAGTACAGCGATCTGGGATTCATGCTACTCGGCGCCATCATTGAAAAACTGTCCCACCTGCCCCTCGATAGATTCGAAGAGCTTAATGTCTTCAAACCGCTCGGGATGACGCACACTACCTACAATCCTTTGAAACATGGAAGGACCACCGATATCGCTGCTACCTCGCTTGGCAACCCTTATGAGTACCGGATGGTGCATGACACCTCCCTGGGATTTGCCGTACCCGGCCTCGATCCCCGATCCTGGGATGGCTGGCGGCATTATGTCGTGAGAGGTGAAGTCAACGATGGAAACGCCTGGTATGCCAATGAAGGTATTTCAGGCCATGCCGGACTGTTCTCCACCATCGGCGATCTCCAGCGACTGGTAAATATGCTGTTGAATGAAGGGCTCGCGGGAAACAAACGCTTCATTTCCATTTCGACAGTCCGGTCCTTTCTTTCCCCCGACATCTTTCGAAACGGCCTTGGCTGGATGATGGACCCTGCCAACGCCTTCATGAGGAACGCGCCGGCCGGTTCTTTCGGCCATACCGGTTTCACGGGTACGAGCATCGCAGTAGTGCCGGAATATCATCTCTCTGTGATCATTCTCATCAACAGGCAAAACGTCGGACTACAGCCCAAAGGCATTTACTATAACCCCAATCCCATTCGCCAGGCTATCTTCGAATCGGTGATGGATTGGTGCAAATGATCGAACGGTCTTTCTCTCTCGCCTCTATGGCCCCACTTTCTCAAAACGGGCCCTGCCGAGCAAGATACTTTTCGCCTTCCCCGACTCATCTTTAAGAATATATAACGCATAACGCAACTCGGCATTGTAGAAATACGTATCGGTCACCGAATAGAACCTAAGCTCTTTCCTGTCCCATAGCTGCTTCATCACTATTCCCGTATCCGCGGCGATCAACCGGACCATATCATCCGAGTCGTCTCTCGACCGATATTCGCCTTCGTAGGATTTATAGCGCGCTGGTGTTTGCGCCTGCAATCGGTCCGCCGGGGAAAGCGCGACAACAGACAGCATTATGGACAACAGGAGATTAGTGATAGGCGTTCCCATATATTGATAGGTGTTATTTATAATTGGCCACCTCGATCAACCTTTTGATATCCCGCACGATAATCTTCCTTCCTCTGGTTGAAAGAATGCCCTCTTCCTTGAATTCAGACAGGATCCTTACTACATTCTCCCTGGCCGTTCCCACGAGGCTGGCCAGATCGTCCCTGCTCAGGTTGATCTCTACGGGTGAGTTGTTCGTCTCCGACTTGTATTTTTCCCGTACGACGATCAATTGCAATGCCAATCGCTCCCGGACAGGCCTACGCGAGGCCATAGTGAGGCTGTTTACCAGCACGACAAATTCATGACTCAGCACCGCAGCTGAGTCGGGATAATTGTCTCCGGAAAGTATGGCATGAAAACCCAACAGTTCGCCCGTACCGGCGACATAGATGATCTGCTCGCCTCCATCGTGGTCCGACTTATATTTTTTTACTCGTCCGTTCACTACGTAATAAAGTCCGGATGGGTAGCCCCCTTCCCGAAAAATGACCTGTCCCTTCTTATATGCGCTTTCGGTTTTTCTACTCATCAGCAGTGCGAGGTCCTGCTCAGGCAGATCCGCCAGCACCCGACCGCTCTCAAAATCCCATTTATGCAACGGGAAAAGACCCTTTATACTCATAAAATTGACTTTTATCACTTTTTGGCGTGATATTGATCACCGGCCGCGGCCCGAATCCTTTCTAAATTTACAAATCGGCGGCGGTTGAAAAAAACCGACCCGCTCCGTCAATCGCATCCGTATGGCCAGGAAGCACTCTCGCATAAAACTCACCGACAAAAGCCTGCAGGAACTAAAGGATAAAGGATTCCTGTACGTACTGATCAAAGGCTATACGCCCGCTCAACGAAACGATCGTATCGAGCTCAACCAGTTTATCCTTGTCCCGGTAAGAGCGCTGCCGGACGCTCCCGGCGAAAAGGAGATCTTTGCTCCGATCGACAGTGAAGTGCTGACCTTCTGGGCCAATCCCTCCGAAGACGGTATAGAAGCCTACATCGAGCTTTCCCTCGAATCAGCCTGAACCATCGACGAATCGGCCGCCCCCCACCCGCCCCAGCCGCCCGCACAAGCCGCATCCTCACCAACACCAGCCAACGATCCCGTTTTCTCGACCAGGCCCGAAGTTTGCGATATCAATAAGGCTATTAACCGAAATTTGAGAAATTAACCGATCGATCATGGCAAAACACACTCGCGACAGCGCCGAAGCCTATTTCACCGACATGGAGAAGATGAAGTTCAAATACCGGGTTGAAAAGGCCGTTGGCGATGATACCGACGTCTTCCTTTGGTACCACATCGCCATGGGCAAAAAAACAATAGCTACCTGCGGCTGGTATCACCTGATTAATGAAAAGATCGCCGAACTCCGGGTGCTGTTCGATCCAAGACCCCTCTTGCCTGCGGCATAAAGTTAATTCCCACCCCAAGTACTAAGGGCAACCCGTCTTGCCAAAATTCACAAATCCTTACCACTCCATGGATTCGACCCTTGGCGCTTCCGGCCGAATACCCAAACTTGCACATACGACCGATCGGCATGTGCAGTACTTCAAAATTCCGGCATTTTCTTTTTCTAACGTTTATGGCCATCACGAATGCCGAAGCACAACAATTCAACTCCGACAGCTGGCTATCTAAACCCTGGGGCACCGTCACCCTCATTCCGACTATCGGCCAGCGGAATACCATGATCATGAACACTTATTCGCTTTTTCCCAAATGGGAGTTCACCATGGCTGCCTATTTGTATAACAATGATAACAATTCCACCACCAACGACGGTTATTCTTATTCGCTCTATTTTAAGTACATGTTCTGCGAGAACAAGGCGCAAACGGGCGGCATCGCCGTCAAGGCCGGCACAGGAATGTTTCCCGGCACATTGAATGCCGAGCTTAGGGCGGAAGACGCCTTCAAAACGTATTGGATGAATGTGCCCTCTACCATCCCGTTTTTTAACAATACTCTTTCGTGGGATCTCATGCCCGGTGCCAGCTATACCAACAATTACGGCGAAGAAGGCATATCCGGCTGGGCTTTCACTTATTCTACAAGGTTGGCATGGTATCCAAAGGGTCCCGCTGTCTCTGTCGTCGGTGAAATATTCGGAGCCGCCGGCACCACAGGTACGATCCCGGAATATAAAATAGGTCTGCGATGGGAACCCAGTCCCTATTCCGTCTTCGCGCTTACGTACGGCCAGGAGATAGGCGGCAGTCTCGGCGCCGGCTGGGAACTCGGGGTCATGTTGTTCACCCCGCCTTTCGCGTGTTTCGGCTGCAAGCCGGCTAAATCCACTGCCGTTTTCAAACAATAACCGCAGTGGGG
>DASYSV010000484.1:0-3866 GCA_036010185.1 Puia sp. | reverse complement strand
CATCGCTGCGCATATCCTCCAGCACCCTCTTGTCTACATAGACCCGTCTGATGCGGCTGGGATGCTGGCCCTCCGCCTCCATGGCCGCCTGCCCTCCCTTCCTCCCATTGTGTTGCTGATCCTCCACTTCCATGGTAGCCTGCCAGAAAAAAAGATAGGGCGAGATGGTCGTCCCCAGGATGGCGACTAGGATGCTCAAAAAATTCTTGTCGAGTCTGACGGTGGGGATAAATGTATGATGGAGGACGGTTCCCCAATGGGGATGCACCAGGAAAGGGACGATGAGATAGGTCATCAGGGCGAGACAAAGCCATTTCAGTAATCCGGCCATTTTCTGATAAGGATACCGGATGATCATGAACAGCAGCACGGCGGTAAAAACAATGCTGAATGAAAAAGCGGGAATGCCGGGCACGAGCAGATGGGCTACGGCTCCCATGCTTTGGATATCGGCGCCGATATTGAGGATCGTTGCGGGAAAACAAAAAAGGATCATGAGGTAAAGCACCCACTTCGGATAATGCGTCCGGAGGGTGCCGGTGAGACCCTGGTTGGTGACGAGGCCGATCCTGGCAGCCATGCCCTGCATCGATGCCATCAGCGGGAAGGTGATGAGCGCGGTCCACAGTGTCGCCATTCCGAATTGTGCTCCGGCCTGTGTATAGGTTACGATACCCGACGGGTCGTCATCACTGGCGCCGGTGACGAGACCGGGGCCGAGGATCTTTAGCCATCGGCGAAAACGCAAAAGGAGGGGATTCCGTGTGCGGCGTTTTGATGGAGGGCGGTTGGTGGGTTGGGGCATTAGTATTCGTCGAGATTGATATTCTTGTTTTGATTGTCATTGTATTGCTGATCCAGGTTGTATGCCGCACTGATCAGACCCAGATGGGTAAAGGCCTGCGGGAAATTCCCCAGGTGTTCGCCTTCGAAACCGAGCTGCTCGGCATACAGACCGAGGTGGTTGGCATACCCGAGCATCTTCTCGAAAATGAAACGGGCTTTGTCCAGCTGTCCTGAACGCGAGAGACATTCGACATACCAGAAGCTGCACATCGAGAAGGCCCCTTCCCTTCCGACGATACCGTCCGGGGCGGCCACTTCCGGTAGATACCGATAAACCAGCGCGTCGGTGACCAGCTGTTCGTCGATCATTTTCAGCGTCGACAGCCAGCGGGGGTCCTTTGGACTGATGAACCGGAAGAGCACCATCAGCAGACTGGATGCGTCGACGGTCTGGGCCCCGGGGTACTGCATGAAGGACTGTTTTTTGTCATCCCAGAAATCCTTGTAGATACTGTGATATATCGCATCGCGTTGTTCCTTCCACTTCTCTCCGATGGGAAAGGAACGTGTCTCCGCTATCCTGATCGCCCTGTCGAGCGCCACCCAACAACCCAGACGCGAGTTGAGAAAGAATTGTTTGCCGCCTCTGACTTCCCAGATTCCGTCATCGGGCTGTTTCCAGTTATGGCTGAGCCAGTCCATCTGTGCGGAAAGGTCCTTCCAGAAATCATAGGAGATCGGCTCTCCGTACTTGTTGTACAAATATACCGAATCCATCAGCTCGCCATAAATGTCGAGCTGCAATTGCCCATAGGCGTCGTTGCCGACACGGACGGGGGCGCTGCATTTATATCCTTCGAAATTGTCCAGCTGATATTCTTTCAGCTGTCGTTTGCCGTCGATGGAATACATGATGCCGAGACGCTCGTCGCTCTTCATGTCACGGAACATCTTCTCTACCCATTCCATGAAATGGCCGGCCTCCTTCGAATATCCCAGTCTGATCAGCGTATAGACCGTGAAGGACGCGTCGCGGATCCAGGTATACCGGTAATCCCAGTTGCGCTGTCCGCCGATGGACTCCGGCAGGCTGAACGTGGGGGCGGCGATGATCGATCCGTAACGGCTGCTGGCCAGCAGCTTCAGCACCAGGCAGCTGCGGTTGACGACGTCTACCCAGCGACCGTTATAGGTACTGCGGCCGATCCAATTCTTCCAGTAATTGACGGTACGGAAAAGCGTCTGTGTGACCATCTCGCCGAGATCGTCCGCGCCGGAGGTCTTGTTCTCGGCGATCTCGAGGACGAAGTCTGCCGTGCTTCCGGCTTTCAGGGAGAATTCGGAGAGGACATCTCCGTTCTCTATCCGCAGCGGAACACCCGCCTTTAGGCGGATGGACAAACCGTCGGAGCGGAACAATATTTCCATGGGTCCAATCTGCTCGGCGGTGTGGCTATCCCTGCCATAATTGAAACGAGGACGACACTCCAGACGGTATTTCGATTCGCCCCGGATCGTCGTCACCCGGCGGACCAGCTTTTTCTCCTCGGTATGGCCTACCGGCATGAAATCGGTGATCTCCCCTATCCCATCCGGCGAGAGGAAACGGGTCAGCAGCACATTGGTATCGGGCATGTATAGCTGTTTGGTCTTCATCTCGCTGAATTCGGGACTCAGACAATAGTATCCTCCTTTTTTATCGTCGAGCAAGCGCGCGAATATACTTGGAGCATCATACCGTGGATAACAGAAAAAATCAATGGAGCCGTTCAAACCGACGAGTGCGATCGTATGGAGGTCGCCGATGATTCCGTAATTCTCAATGGGTTGATAGCTCACTGGCGATGATGTTTATGAGTGTGTTACAAAAACCGGGCCTGCGGGCTGGCGGACGACGGGCCTGCGGCCCCGGCCTTCCTTACGCCAGATATTGGGCGAACTGCAACCCCGAAAGAAAGCTACGCCCGATGCCTTTACGCTGGATAAGTACTTTGAAGCTATTGCCCATCTCTACCAGAAGGGTATACACCTGGCGCGCCCGCTGCGCGTCTCCCGCGGCATCCCCCTGCTTTTCGATCTCCTGCAGCCGCCGGTTCAACCCAAGACCCTGAAGGAAACGTGCCTGGCTCGTATAGCCGCAATGTTCGAGACCTTCCTGCCGGCCCCAGTGGTCCAGCGCCGAAAAATTGACATGGCTTGTAATATCCTGTTCGCCGATAAAGGTATAAGGGCTATGATTCATAGAGTGGTGATGATAACAGATCAGCGTCCCCGTCTTGTTATGATACAACCCGGATGAGGAATTCCCGTAATCGATGGTAATGATGAACCCTTTCTCCAATGCGGCGGAGGCCTGCCGGATCCACTGAGTCGCCTCGAGATTGATCTCCGCGCGATGTCCCGCGGGCAAGGTGACTTCCAGCCGATGCAGATAGGCTTTCAGATCCGCCCCTGCAGGGCGCAGGATCTCGGTGAATCCATCGTCATACCCTACGAACACCTCCATCAGCTGATCTTGCATTTCCACCTGGTGCACGGCAAAATTGTCGATCAGCTCATTGGACAGGATACACCCCGTCACGGGAGACAACTGATCGAGACTGTTCGCCCATCGGACCTTGTCCAGGAGGCCTTCCGTTTCCAACAGCTTCCTTTCCTTTTCCCGCATCCATTCGCTTTTCTCGACCAGGATGTATTGCAGATGTTCGAAAAAGGTCTTATTATACCGCAACCTGCGGAGGATATCCACGCAAAGCAATCCGGTGCCGGGTCCGCATTCCACCACGGTGAAAGGCCGGGAGCCCAGCGCCAGCCACATCTCTTCCAATTGGCTAGCGATCATATCCCCAAAAAGGTGTGTGAGATAGGCGCTGGTGTAAAAGTCGCCGGATCGGCCGATACAGTCGCCGGGGGAGGTATAATACCCCTCTCCGGGGAAATATAGCGCCATTTCCATAAAGTCGTGAAACGATAGGGGTCCCTGTCGACGGATGGTGTCGATAATAATCTCCGGAAGAGGCATGACAATTGAGGGTTTTTAGGGATAAAATCAATTGTTATGCCTACAACCACTATTGCCA
>DASYSV010000476.1:0-5691 GCA_036010185.1 Puia sp. | reverse complement strand
TTCCAGACCATGGTTTCCGATCTTACGGGTCTCCCGATCGCGAACGCCTCACTCCTCGACGAAGGCACGGCCGCTGCCGAAGCCATGACCATGTTCTTCAATCTGAAGAATAAGGATCATGACCATGTCACCATTCCCCGGTTCTTCGTCGATCAGCATGTCTTCGCACAGACAAAAGATCTGTTGATCACCCGCGCACTTCCCGTAGGCATCGAGATCGTGACTGGAGATTTCAAAAAGACTACGCTCGACTCCTCATATTTCGGCGCCATCCTCCAATACCCCGACAGCAATGGAGCCGTCCATGACTATCGCAATTTCACTCAGCAGGCACATGCAGCGGGCGCACATGTCGTCATGGCTACCGATCTGCTGGCCCTGACCCTGCTGACGCCTCCCGGAGAATTAGGGGCTGACGTAGCCGTCGGGAACTCTCAGCGTTTTGGCGTTCCAATGGGTTTCGGCGGTCCGCACGCGGCGTTCTTCACGGCACGCGAAGAGTTTAAACGTTCGATCCCCGGTCGCATCATCGGCATCAGCATCGACGCAAATGGCAACCGCGCGCTTCGCATGGCCCTCCAGACACGCGAACAGCATATCAAACGCGAAAAAGCCACCTCCAACATCTGCACCGCGCAGGCGCTGCTTGCCAATATGGCCGCCATGTACGCGGTCTATCACGGTCCCGAAGGCCTGACAAGTATCGCCAAACGAGTGAGCCTGCTGACACGCACGCTGGCTTCCGAGCTCTCGACGCTGGGCTATGCCAACACCAATGAATATTTCTTCGATACGGTACGGATCAAGGTAAGCGATCCCAAAGCTATCCGTCATAACGCGGAAGCGCGCGGATTGAACTTCCATTACTCCGACGGCAACATCAGCATCAGCCTGGACGAGACAACGTCCCAGGAAGACGTAATGGATATCCTTTCTGTCTTCGGTCATACCTCCGGGACCGATCTCATCTCCGCCATATTCGATCTCGACGAGACCCTCGTCAATATCCCTTCCGGTGTTACCCGGGTGTCCGAGTTCCTGACGCATCCTGTATTCAATAGCTATCATTCCGAAACGAAAATGATGCGCTATATCCGAAGTCTGGAAAATAAGGACCTTTCACTCAATACCTCCATGATCTCGCTGGGGTCATGCACGATGAAGCTCAACGCCGCGACGGAACTGATCCCTGTCAGCTGGCCGGAGTTCGGAGGTCTTCATCCGTTTGCTCCCGCCGACCAATGGAAAGGCTATGGTATCATCCTCGCCGAACTGGAGGACTGGCTCAGCGAGATCACCGGTTTTGCGGCGACCTCGCTTCAACCCAACAGCGGCGCGCAGGGAGAATATGCCGGCCTGCTGACCATCCGCGCATATCACAATGCCAATGGCGGCTCACACCGTGATGTCATGCTCATCCCTATCTCGGCACACGGCACCAACCCCGCCAGCGCCGTCATGGCAGGCATGAGCGTCGTCGTCGTAAAGAGCGACGAAGATGGACATATCGATGTCGGCGATCTCAAAGAAAAAGCCGTTGAATACTCCGACCGCCTCGCGGGTCTCATGGTCACCTACCCTTCTACTCACGGCGTATTCGAAGAAGGTATCCGTGAGATCTGCAGTATCATCCACGATAACGGAGGCCTTGTCTATATGGACGGCGCCAATATGAATGCCCAGGTAGGTTTGACCAGCCCTGGTCTCATCGGGGCGGACGTCTGCCATCTCAATCTTCATAAGACCTTCGCCATCCCGCATGGCGGTGGCGGCCCGGGAATGGGGCCCATCTGTGTCAATGAAAAGCTGAAACCCTATCTGCCGGGACACGTCACCCATGCCGAAAGCGCCCTACGCGCCGGCTCCAACGGACAGGCATCTAAAGATATCCCCGAACATGCCGTATCGGCCGCTCCCTTCGGGTCGGCGAGTATCCTCCTCATTAGCTATGCGTATATCAAAATGCTCGGCGCCGAAGGCCTCACCAACGCCACCCGTTATGCTATCCTGAATGCCAACTATATGAAGACGCGGCTGGAGAAATACTACAAGATACTTTATAGCGGCGCCAATGGCACCTGTGCCCATGAATTCATCGTAGACCTTCGCCCCTTCAAGACATCCGCCGGCATCGAGGCCGAAGATGTCGCCAAACGCCTGATGGACTACGGTTTTCATGCGCCTACCCTCAGCTTCCCCGTCCCCGGTACGATCATGATCGAGCCGACCGAAAGCGAAGACAAGGGCGAGCTGGACCGGTTCTGTGACGCGATGATCTCCATTCATGCCGAGATCCGCGCCATCGAAGAAGGTAGATCCGATAAGACCGACAATGCGCTCAAGAATGCGCCGCATACCCAGCAGGTGGTCGTTTCCGACAACTGGAACCATGCCTATTCCCGCGAACAGGCGGCCTACCCGCTGCCTTATGTCCGGGAAAATAAGTTCTGGCCAGCTATATCGAGGGTGAACAATACGTATGGCGACCGCAACCTGATCTGCACATGCGAGCCCGTCAGCTCCTATGCAGCCGTCGATCTGAAAAAGACGCCGGCATAACCGCCGGGGTCATATCGCTCCATCTTTAATAAGAAGCTTGCAAAACATTGACTTGTACGGGGGTGTAATGTGACTTTACATTCCCGCCCAAAAAGATGGTATAGGCGTCTCCCTGGAACAATCCTGTATTCATCGTGGAGATCACGCTATCGGTGCCCGCCTTTTTTACGGTGACGGTATAATTCCCGGATGGGATCGCCAGAAAACCGTTCAGCGTTTGATTCACCGCATTATCCGCGGTCATCCGGCCCTGCTGGACAAGATTGTTGTTCAGGTAAAGGTCCACATCCGGATAATCCGCGCACAGATTGAAAAACCGGTAGTTGGTATTGCTCATGGAAAGATTGCTGAAATCGTCCCATATCTTTATCGCCTGCGAGGCGCTCCCCATCCCCGGCGGATTATAAACGATCATCGTATAAAAGTCGAGCGTATCGAAAACCGCCGCCGGGATCAGCCCCATGGTAGTGTCCACCGCCGAATTGACGAATTTGACGTCATAGGTACCCGGTTTGATCCTTCCATATTGGGTTGAGTAGGTACCCGCCGATATGCCCTGCTGTACCGTGACAAGCGTATTGTCGAAATAAACCTGCGTCGTACCGGTATAGGTGGCTTCATTGATAACGGACAGATAGCTGGCGGAATTCATCGTCGACGTACCGGTCTTCATGCAACCTGCCCCTCCGATGAAGAGAATGAAGAGGAAGAGTAATTTTCCAAGGGTTTTGTTCATAATGTGTCTTTTTCCGTTTCTATGACAATCCCTACGCGTTTTTCGTTGCGCGGGTTGCCTGAAGATCGGCCCGGGCTGCGCCCGGGCCGATCCGGATTATTTCACGTTGACACTTATCGTCGTGGCCATCTTGCTTCCAAAACTTCTGTGCAAGCCGTCGGCACACTGTAGCGTCAGCACATGCTTACCCGGAGCCAGCTTCACTTCCGTGCTGGATTGCCCCTTTCCAAAATGCAGATGCGTGGAATCCTTCGGAACCACGGTGCCCGCAGGAATGCTGTCCCCGGCATCGACGAGGAGGTGATGATGTCCCGTACCAGCCGCCATGGAACCAGCAGTATCGAGTTTCATACCGTCGACACCCATCTCCACTTTAACCGGAGATTTGACGGTTTCGCCGTCTTTGAGATTTTTGAAATAGACCTTCGCCCCATCGGGCACAGGCGGCAAGGCAGGGACTGCATTGCCGGAGGTCTTGGCCATGGCCATCGTATCAGTGGCGGCAGCTTTGGTCGTATCACTGGTAGAGGTCTTGTTGTCTGCATTGTTGCAGGCAACCATTCCTGCCAGCAGGGCGACAGGAATAAAATAGAGGATGCGCATGATAGAAGTGATTTAGGAAATAAAAGTACTTAAATTTACCGCAAATATCAGAAACCGTTATGCGTTTGACTTCCACGATCGCTCTGATCTTACTATCATTCTCAGGATTTACCCAGCAATATTACCTCTTCATCGGCACGTATACGGAAGGCTCGACGGGCGTCGCCAACGGCAGCAAAGGCATCTACGTGTACCGGTTCGACGCTACGGCCGGCAGCTTTCAACCCGTCAGCACCATCGCGACCGATAACCCCTCCTACCTGGCACTGGCCCCACAGGGGAATTTCGTCTATGCGGTGAACGAGACACATGAAGGAACCACAGGCAATGTCAGCGCATTCGCCTTCGATAAAAAGACCGGTAAGCTGACCTTTCTCGATAAACAAACCAGCGGGGGCAACGACCCCTGTTACGTCACCGTCGATAAACATCGGAAATGGGTGATGGTAGCCAACTACAGCGGCGGCAGCTATGAAGCCCTGCCCGTCAGGACCGACGGCTCACTCGCCCCAGCGACACAGATCGTCCAGCACTATGGCAGCGGCCCCAATAAGGCCCGCCAGGAAAAAGCGCATGTGCATTCTACCATACTCACCCCCGATCAAAAATATATGGTCGTCTGCGATCTGGGCATGGACCAGCTCTCCGTATTGCGCTTTAATTCCGCCGCCACCCGCCAACCGCTGACACCCGCCGCCGATTCAACCGTCCATTTGCAACCGGGAATCGGTCCTCGTCACAGCTGCTTCTATCCCGGTAAACCCTTCGCATATATCATCGACGAGCTGGGCGGGACTGTAGATGCCTTTCATTACTCCAATGGACGATTCTCGCCGCTGCAACATATTTCCTCGCATCCTGCCGGATATAAAGGCGACATCGGCAGCGCCGATATTCATATCACCCCCGACGGAAGATTCCTCTATGCGTCCAACCGTGGCGACGCCAACAGCCTCGCCATCTTTTCCATCGACCCCGCCACCGGCCGTCTGACCAATAAAGGTTTTCAATCCACGATGGGACGGACACCGCGCAATTTCATGATCGATCCAACGGGACACTGGCTGCTGGTCGCGAATCAAAACGGTAATAACGTAGTCCTCTTCCGTATCGATCCGCGTACGGGAATGCTCACCGACACCGGCAAACGGATCGAGATCCCCTCCCCGGTTTGTCTTTGCGTTACTTCCACGCGTCCCGGATAAACCGGAGCCAATTGCCATGCATGATATTGGTGATGTCTGCTACGCTGTATCCCCTTTTTTCGAGTAAGGGTCCCAGTTGCTGCAGATCGGCGATCGTGTCGATATCATAAGGACACTGTTCCGTTCCGAACGCGCCATCCAGGTCCGTGCCGATGCCGACATGCAATGCGTTGCCGGCTATTTGACAGATATGATCGATATGATCGATCAGCTTCTCCAGACCACAACCCATGGGCCCCGGCAGCGATACTCCCCGCTCCCAGCCAGGTACCAGCATCCACGCATCCAACGCTCCGCCGATGACCGCGCCCTTGGCTATAAGTGCCCTGATCATTTCATCACTGAACTGCCGGTTGTGGTTGACCAGCGCGCGGCAATTGTTGTGACTTGCCCATATCGCACCGTTGAAAATTTCCATCGCATCCCAAAAAGCATCGTCGCACAAATGGGTTGCGTCGAGGATGATACGCATCCGCTCCATTTCCCGTAACAACATCTTCCCCAGATCGCTCAGCCTGCCCGAGCTGTCGGTACCGTTGGCATAACGCCCCGGCCCGTAATGAGCGGGGCCCAGCGCCCGCAAACCAT
>DASYSV010000466.1:0-3872 GCA_036010185.1 Puia sp. | reverse complement strand
AAGCGATTTGTCATCGCGATCAGCAAAAGCGATATGCTCGACGATGAGCTCAAATCAGCTATCGAAAAAGAGCTGCCCGCCCGTGTCTCTCACGTGTTTATATCTTCGGTTACCCAACAGGGTCTTACCGCGCTAAAAGATTTGCTGTGGGAGGTGCTGAACCGGGAGAATGCGTCTTAACTAAAACAAAAGAGGCCGTCGTTCGACGGCCTCTTTACAATTCATTCATTTAGTGAAGCGAGGACCCGTGAGCAGGGATGTTCAGGATCTGCGAGAGGCTGCTATAGTCCAGCTGTTTGAGCTGCGATGGCGTATAGGTCTGCAGGCCTCCGGAAACGCTGGTCGTAGAGACATTGCCGGGTATGATGACATAACGTACGCTGTCGACTACCGAGTTCAGGGAGATCTGGTAGCCATAGGTGCCATAAGCGTCCAGATAGATGGCCTGCGGTCCGAACGTCGGATAGATGCCGAAGTCGGAAACGTAATTCACGTATTGCCCGCCCGATCCAGCCTCGTTTGCATATACCAAAACCAATCCTTTGCTCAGGACGCTGCTCGTCAGCGCCGATGCGGTGATTTTTTGTTCGTAATCGGAATCGGCAGCTGCCCCGGTGAGGACCAGATGCAACGGGATCCAATTCGAATACAGCACGCTATCTTTTGAACCCGAAGTGGAGCCGCCATTACCATTATTATTGCTTTTCGAGCAACTGACCATTGCGACGAAAGATACTGCCATGGCCGCCAGGAGAACGATTTTCAATTTACTCACAACATTACATTTAAAGGTTATTAGATATTGTATTGTATGTTATTCTGGAATACGTATTTAAGGATCGGCCAGTCTAAAGAAAATCGGTCAAACCCGAATTTTTACCGGCCAATGCCCGCTTATCTAAAGATACTACTTTTTCTTCACCGCTGGGGTCGCCGCGGATGCCGCAGGGATCGCTGCGACTGCCGCAGGGGTCGCCGTACCGGCTGCTGACCCATCGGTAGCAGGACTTTTGTCTTTCCATCTCCACAGGTGCATACAGGCATAGGTCCGGTAAGGGCTCCATCTGCCGGAGATGCGCATCAGCTTTTCCCGGAAAGCTTTCTTGTCGGTACGGTCCAATTTATACAAACGGATCATTGCATTTTGAATACCCCAATCGTCGATGGCGAAGACGTCTTCCCTGCCCAGACAAAACATCAGCAACATTTCTGTCGTCCACCGGCCCACGCCTTTTATCTGTGTCAGATAAGCGATGATCGCTTCGTTGTCCATCTTCGATAGTCGCCGGTGGTCCATGCCCTGTTCGACTGCAAAACGGGCCACATTGTGGACATAGCCGGTTTTGGCATTGGAAAGCCCAATGGAACGGAGGGTTTCAAAAGGTGTGCCAAGGACTTCCGCAGGAGTCGGGACCCGGCCCTCATACAAGGCCAGAAAACGTTTCCGAAGGGTGTCGGCTACCTTCGTCGATAGTTGTTGGCTCATGATCGATAAAATGAGGTAGAAAGGAACGTCTTTGCTTTTATCGAGGTTTAGGGGCTCCTGGCCTTCGATCAGGCGTTTCAGTTTCTTGTCTTTTGACAGGTGGGACAGGTACTCCATGCGACAGTGATTGGTTTTACGCAAACGTATAGCTCATCCCGCCATCCTTTTCATCCTTCAGGACGATGCCCAGCTGTTGCAGCTGGTTACGGATCTTATCGCTGGTGGCATAGTCCTTTCTCGAACGGGCATCGCGGCGGATATCGATCAGCAGCTCCATGACGCCGCTGAGCTTGCTGTCATCGCCCAACGTTTCAGGCTTCAGCCCCAGGATATTCTCCACGTAGTCGGTAAAATAACGTTGCATCAGCTGCAGGGTGGCGGGACTGATGGCATCGCGCCGGATCTGCCCGCCCTTCAGCGAATTGATCACCGGCACCAGCTCGAAGAGATTGGCGAGGACCTTGGCGGTATTAAAATCATCGTTCATGAACTCGTCGAGTTCTTTCAATAGCCGCCGCACCTGCTCGTCCAGTGCCTGATCGGTGGCGGTACCCGGTTTGCCGGCCGCGTCTTCGCCGGCGAACTTCTTCAGCAGCTCGTATGCCTCCCAGAGGCGTTTGAGTCCCTTTTCCGCGGCCTGCAGAGCTTCATTACTGAAGTCGAGGGTGCTGCGATAGTGGGTCTGGAGGATGAAGAAACGGATGGTCATGGGCGAATAGGCCTGCTGCAGCAGAGGGTGGCTACCCGTAAACATCTCCGTCAGACGGATCTGGTTATTGTAGCTCTTTCCCATCTTCTTGCCATTCAGGGTGATCATATTGTTGTGCAGCCAGTATTTCACCGGGGCGTGTTTGTTAGCGATGGTACTTTGCGCTATCTCGCTCTCATGATGCGGGAACTGCAGGTCCATACCGCCCCCATGAATGTCGAATTCCTCTCCCAGATATTTGGTGCTCATGGCCGAGCATTCGATATGCCAGCCCGGGAATCCCTCCCCCCAGGGGCTGGCCCAGCGCATGATATGCTCGGGGGGCGCCGCTTTCCACAAGGCGAAGTCCTGGCGGTTATGTTTCTCTTCCTGGCCCTCGAGGTTGCGGGTGGTTTCAAGGAGATCGTCCAGGATCCTGCCGCTGAGCTTTCCGTATGGATATTTAGCCGCATATTTTTTGACATCGAAATATACCGATCCGTTGATCTCATAAGCATATCCCTGACGCATGATCTCTTCGATCATGCCGATCTGTTCAACGATATGGCCTGTCGCGGTCGGCTCGATACTGGGGTCGAGGTTATTGAACCGATGCATGGCCCAATGGTACAGGTTCGTATATTTCTGTACCAGCTCCATGGGTTCGAGCTTTTCGACAACTGCTTTTTTGGAGATCTTGTCCTCGGCTTCGCGTCCTTCTTCTTCGAAATGTCCCGCATCGGTGATATTGCGGACATAGCGGACCTTATATCCGAGATGAAGCAGATATCGATAAATGAAATCGAAGGTGATGAAGGGACGAGCATGGCCCAGATGACTTTCGCCACTGACCGTAGGGCCGCAAACATACATTCCCACATGGCCCGGGGTGATCGGGATGAATACTTCCTTTTGACGGCTATAAGAATTGTAGACTTTCAGATCACTCATAAGTCCCGAAGGTACGTTAGTTTCCCAATTTCACATCGGCCACCACTGGGTTGTGGTCCGACAGCTGAAGCGAAAAAAATGTCCTGCACTGAAGAACGGAGAACGCCGGATTTGTCAGAATGTAGTCGATCCGCAGTGTGGGGGAGATATAGACATATGTCCTGCCGATGCCGAAACCTTTTTTCAGAAATGCATCCTGCCAACCGTCACGGATCTTGGCATAAGTGTAGGAATTTGGGACATCATTGAAATCCCCGCAGATGATGCCCGGATACGGGCTTTTATCCAGCCGGCCGCGTACCTGTTCCGCCTGTTCGGCCCGGCGCCGGAAGGCATATCCCAGCTTTTTCGCGATGGATTTGGAGGCCATCAGGATGCTGTCATCGACGTTCCGGATGATCGACAGGTCATGAAAATCTTTGCCTCGGAAAAGGACGGACTGGAGATGGGTCGCAAACACTCTGATGGTATCCTTTCCGGCATGGATATCCGCCGCGATGAGGCTTTCCGTCGCCCGGAAGCCGTCGGGCCGGGAATACCTCATCAACAGGCTGTCTACGATGGGCCAGCGGGAGAAGATGATAACGCCGCCACCATATTTCCCCTCTTTGTGGACATAATCCCGCGAAAAGAAGTAGTATGGAAATTGCAAACGCTTCTGAATATAGGGGATGCTGCAGCTGTCCGATGGCAATTGGGAGTCGAAGAATTCCTCGAGACAGAGAATGTCGGGGTGCTGGCTGTAGA
>DASYSV010000452.1:0-7704 GCA_036010185.1 Puia sp. | reverse complement strand
ATGTACGGGGAAATAGCAGAGGATCATCGGACAGCGTCCGATACGAAAAGGATAATCTGACCACCTGGATATTCCTGGACCGGTCGATCTACCGTCCGGGGCAGCCTCTCTATTTCAAAGGAATCGTTACTTCCCGCGATTTCAGTACCCGGCGGGTCAAAATACGAGCAGGGTTCCATACGCGCGTATTTTTGATCGATGCGAATGGAACAAAGGTGGATTCGATAGCAGTGACCACCAATGAATTCGGGTCTTATCATGGCCGGTTTACCCTTCCGCAAGGGTTGCTCAACGGCCAATTTATGCTACAGGACGACTCTACCGATCAGTCTAAGGCTTTTTATGTCGAGGAATACAAACGGCCAAAATTCTATGTCTCTTTCGATACACTGAAAACAAACTATCGGATAGGTGATACCATCCGGATGGAAGGATACGCTAAAGCATATGCGGGCAACGGAATCGATGGTGCGTTGATAAAATACCGGGTGACCAGGCAATTGGCCTGGAACCGATGGTCATACAACAGATCGGCCGATGAGATCTCGCATGGAACTCTCAGAACCGATGCAAATGGAAGGTTCCGCATCTCTTTTAAGGCAAAGCCCGATAAAAGTATTCAGAAAGGGTACGAGCCCATTTTTGAATACACCATTTCCGCCGATGTTACGGATATCAGCGGAGAAACCCATACCAGCCAGGGCAGTGTAAAAGCCGGATACCGGGGACTGGAACTGACGATCGGTCAGCCTGTGGAGGATCATATATCTGCCGACAGTTGCAATATGATCGTGGTAAATGCGGTTAATCTTGCGGGTATCCCCCAGCCGGTGTTGGTAGAGATTTCAATTTACGGCTTGCAGTCTCCGAACCGACTGATCCGGGAACGGTATTGGCCGGCGCCCGACCAGTTCATTCTGACAAAAGAGGCTTTTCTCCATGATTTTCCCCATGATGAATACGGAGACGAATCCGATCCGAAAAGCTGGCAGCTGGGGCAAAAAGTATTCGGAGCCACCGACTCGGCGGGAAAATCAATCTCTGTCACGGGCATTTCCGGAAAGGGATTGGCTCCCGGCTGGTATATCATCGAAGCAATCGCACACGATGCGAATGGTCAGCCGGTAAAAACCGAACGATACGTTGAATTATATGACGGCTCGACTGGAAAGCCTGCCCGACCTTTGTACGATTGGACCATGCAGGCGGACCAAACGACGGAACCCGGGAATCGGGCGTTGGTATCCATCGGGTCTTCAGCCGGGAGCGTATTCGTGATCCGGGCCGTCGAACGGATGGAGGAGGTCAGTCAGAACAGATCATTTCGCTTTTTGACCCTGGATAGAGACCGGAAACAAGTGGAGATTCCGGTGACCGAGGCCGACAGGGGTGGCCTGGGGGTCTCGGACGTGTTCATAAAGGACAATAGAATTTACACCCGGTTGTCCACCATCAATGTGCCCTGGACGAATAAGGAGCTGAGCATCCGTTATCTCAGTTACCGCGACAAGACTTTGCCCGGAAGCCTGGAAAACTGGGAGGTGACAATTGAAGGATCGCGGGCTGAGAAAGTTGCCTCGGAGGTACTGGCAGGCATGTACGATGCATCACTCGATCAATTTAAACCACACCGATGGGTGGTACCGCATCTGTACGAGGTATTCGAGCCTTTCTGGAAATGGAACGGGATCGATTTTGCTTCGGATAGATCCGAACGGCGAAATACATATGGCAGCGACATTCGGTATTTCTTCCCGGTGTACGATAGATTATTGTCTGTCGATAATCAGGAAATAAGAGAGCGGCTGCTCGAGGGGCGGATGTCCTTCCGCACCGGTCCTGCTCCCGGGATGGCGAAATTTGACGTTTCGGCTGGTTACATGGCCATGCAGGTGCCGGATATGGAAAAAGACGCGGATGGGTCCAAATTACTCATGAAGGACTCAATCGTAGTCAATACCGGCAAAAGCCCGCAGCCATCCTCTGCCACTGCCCCTCCGCCCGCCGTCCAGGCGCGCAAAGATTTCCGGGAAACCGCCTTTTTTTTGCCGGACCTGCGAACCGACAGCGCCGGCAATGTCAGCTTCTCCTTCACGATGCCCGAGGCCGTTACCAGCTGGAAATGGATGACGCTCGCGCACACGCGCGATCTGGCGTTCGGGTATGGCGAAAAAACCATCATCACGCAAAAAGAGCTGATGGTACAGCCCAACGCTCCGCGATTCCTGCGCGAGGGTGATAGAATGGAGCTGCCGGTGAAGGTGGTCAATCTGACCGATAGCGAATTGACGGGGCAGATGAATTTGTCGCTGACCGATCCGACGACGGGCGAGACGGCGGATGGCTGGTTCACCAACCGGCAGGCCAATCAGTATTTTACGGTCGGCGCGAGGCAAAGCGTGGTGGTAAGTTTTCCTCTCGACATCCCTTATCAATACAACCGGCCGGTGACGTATAAGGTAGTCGCAGCGGCGGGCGCCTATAGTGACGGTGAGGAGGCGACACTACCGGTCGTCAGCAATCGCATAATGGTCACCGAAAGTCTGCCGTTGAATATGCCGGGAGACGGGACGCGTCATTTCACGTTCGACAAGCTGCTCAAAAGCGGCAGCAGCGAGACGCTGAATCATCATGCCCTGACCGTCGAATTCACGGCCAATCCGGCATGGTACGCCGTGCAGTCGCTGCCCTACCTGATGGAATATCCCCATGAATGTTCCGAACAGGTGTTCGAGCGCGTCTATGCGAATGCGCTGGCCAGCCATATTGCGGGTGCCTCACCGCGGTTAAAAGATATGTTCGACCGGTGGCGCGGGACAGATACGGCGCAGCTGCTAAGCAATTTGCAAAAGAACCAGGAGCTGAAAGCAGTGCTCCTCGAGGAGACCCCGTGGGTCATGCAAGGCAAGAGCGAGGCGCAGCAAAAAAAGAATCTCGCGTTGTTGTTCGATATGCACCGGATGAGCACCGAGCTGCGCGCGGCCATCGATCGGCTTTCGAAGATGCAGTCCGAAGGGGGAGGGTTCCCCTGGTGGTCCGGTGGACCCGACAATCGCCATATCACGCAATATATCCTGACAGGGATCGGTCATTTGCGAAGGTTGCGGGCCGTGTCGCCCGATCTGGCGGGCCGGCTGGATACGATCGTCGCGGCGGCGTTACCGTACCTGGATGAGCAGATAAATAAGGACTATCATCGCGTGAAAGCGCGTCCTGCGGAGGACCTCATCGGCCCTATGCAGGTCCATTATCTCTACATGCGCAGCTTCTTCGCCAACAGCGGTCTGCCGGGAACCGCATTTGCAGCAGTAAATTATTTCCGGAAGAAGGCGCAGCGGGACTGGTTGAAGTGCAGTCCGTATCTGCAGGGAATGATCGCACTCGCACTCTATCGCACCGGCGACATCCAGACCGCCAGGGATATCATCGCCTCGCTGAAGCAAACCGCGAGCCGCGACCCCGAACGCGGGATGTATTGGAAGGGAATGGAGGGCGGCTATTACTGGTGGCAGGCACCCGTGGAAACGCAATCCCTGCTGATCGAAGCCTTTCACGAGATATCGGGCGACGCGGCTATCGACCGGGATCTCAAAACCTGGCTGCTGAAACAAAAACAAACGCACAGCTGGCCGACGACGACGGCAACCGCCGACGCCTGTTACGCCCTGCTGATGGGCGGGGACAACTGGTTGAACGCGGAGCGATCCGTGGACATGCGGCTCGGCGACAAGACCATCGATTGGCCGGCCGGCTCGGGAGATGCAGGTGTCGGATACAATAAAAAAGTTTTCGACGGTGCGTTCGTGAACCCCACGATGGGGAATATCAATGTATCCATGGAGACGAAAGGAGGTGGCGGTTCCCCGGCCTGGGGCGCGGTCTACTGGCAATATTTCGATATGTCCAACAGGATCACGCCGCCGGGAGGCGCAAAACCCGCGCTTAGCGTTATGAAAAAATTATTCATCCGGCGGAATACGGACCGGGGACCTCTGCTCGAGCCATTGGCGGACAATGGCGAGCTGAAACCCGGTGACAGGGTCGTCGCGCGGATCGAGCTCCGGGCGGACAGGGACATGGAATACGTGCACATGAAGGATATGCGGGCAGCCTGTTTGGAGCCGGTGAACGTGCTCAGCCAGTACAAATGGCAGGACGGTCTGGGCTATTATGAAAGCACGAAGGACGCGAGCACGGATTTCTTTTTCGACGTATTGCCTCGCGGGACCTATGTTTTCGAGTATGATATGCTGGCGGGGCAATCCGGGAATTTCAGCAATGGGATCACCACTATCGAATGCCTGTATGCTCCCGAGTTCACCTGGCACACCGAGGGTATTCGAGTAAATGTGGAGACAGGCAACTGAGCACGCAATCCGGCGGCGATCGGGCGATGATCCGGCGGCGATCCGGCGATGATCTGGCGATGATCCGGCGATGATCCGGCGGCGATCCGGCGACGATCCGGCTAAATACAGCGGAAGTGAGACAACAAACCGACATATTGATCATCGGGCAGGGCATCTGCGGAACCTTTTTGAGCCTCGAACTCGAACGGGCAGGAATTTCGCATCTCATTCTCGATGACAAACGTCCCCTCAGCGCGAGCAGGGCGGCGGCAGGGCTGATCAACCCCGTCACCGGGCGACGTATCGTCACCACGTGGATGATCGAAGAGCTCCTCTCCTTCGCGCGCGACGCCTATGGACGTTTGCCCGGGCTGCTGGGGTCGTCTTTTTTCGAAACGGCCACCGTGGTG
The DNA here is from genome assembly GCA_036010185.1 of Puia sp. Lineage (GTDB taxonomy): Bacteria > Bacteroidota > Bacteroidia > Chitinophagales > Chitinophagaceae > Puia. Next base: position 2,945 of record DASYSV010000452.1, on the reverse strand, counting down.
GATTTTTTTCCCACCCCACAGATGCGGCTGGCTTTTTTACAACGGCTCGGAGAGAACGCGTCTTATCTCCGGATGCCGACCGACGAGCATGGCTGGGATGATGTCTTTCGTTCGGACTTCGGGTTTGGAGTGATCAGTCCCTGTCATCTCGTGGATCTCCCCGGCCTACTGGATGCCGCGCGGCGACGGATGCTGGAAAAAGGGTTTCTGCGCGAAGAGCGGTTCGAACGCGAGGAACTGATCCTCGTGTCCGGCGACATGGTCCTGTATAAAGATCTCGAAGCGCGCAAGATCATTTTCTGCGATGGGATCGAAGGCGCTTCCGACCCCTGGTTCTCGCGCCTCCCTTTCGCACCGAATAAAGGCGAGGCGCTGGTCGTGTCGATCGAAGGCCTGGCGGAGCGTCTTGCCGGCCAAAAAACAATCTTTAAGAGGGGAATCAGTCTCGCCCCCTGGCGTGACGGGACCTGGTGGGTCGGCTCATCCTATGAATGGGCTTTCGGTCATGGAGAGCCAACGGACGCATTCCGCCACCGCACCGAGACCCTCCTGCGCGAATGGCTGAAGCTGCCTTTCCGCACCCTCCAGCATCTTGCATCGGTGCGCCCCGCGACTCTCGAGCGGCGCCCCTTCGTCGGCTTTCATCCCACCCACCCGGCGGTCGGCATCCTCAATGGCATGGGCACAAAAGGCTGCTCGCTCGCCCCCTATTTCGCGAACCAGCTGGTCCGCTATATTACTGCCGGCACCCCTATCCTTCCGGAGGCGGATGTGCGGCGCTTCTCGAAAGTCCTGGGGAGACATTGAGGTCAAACCTTACGCGGTGATTTCAGCACCGGCCATCTGCACAGGCGCGCTCTCGGCCCGGACAAGTATCGTCGTACTCCCCGTGAGGCAACCCAATGGGTCCTGGTTGAGTACGCCCGACATCGCCTTATACAGCTCGGGCAGCTCGTGGCGGAATTGAACCGAGCTTTCGAAGAAGATCTCCACGGCTACGGCCCAGAATTCGTGATAGTTGGTGGCGGCATAGTCGCCCAGCAGATTTTTAATGCCCTCCTGCATGGAAGTGAAGATGGGGCGGGCCACCTTGGAAAAGTTGGGAAACTCCCTTTTAAAATGTTTGTCTTCTTCCGTGCGGGTGATAAAATTCACATAGGCGAGGGCGTGGGCCATTTCATGAAGTCCGACATTGCAGTTGGTAGTCTGACCGGTGATACCCTTCATGAAGTTATCCCAGGAAAGATAGATGCCGGTCTGGTCTACATGGCCCATAAAAGGACGGGAATAGAAGCCATAGTGATAGTCGTCCCGCAGGATAAAGATATCGTCGAAGTAATTGAGCTTGAATTTTTCCAGACCGAAGGTCAGCTGTACAGCGGCAGCGCTGACGAGGATCGGCATTTCGGCCGACTGCTCGACCTCGATATAATGGAAATTCTTGGAATGTTGAAACAGATAGGTGCGGAAAAGAAATTTCCGCTGCTCGTCGAGACCGAGACGCGTATAATAACGGAAGTGACGGGACACGACGGCGTGGTAGAAAGTCTCGCTTGCGATGAACCGTTTGAACTGATGCCGCGTGTAAAGACGTTGAAAAAGCACAGTTACCGGGCGATTAAGGAGCAAGATTCCCAATACCAATGAAAAGATGACGACGATTTCCATAAGGGCTCATTTTTCTTTGTAGTTCAAGAAATGATGGCTTGCGACCAGGTCTGTCATTGGCTTTGGATACGGAACTATGGCTTTCAAATTAGAATGGAAAACCGACCAGTGGGTTTAATCAAGAGGAAATGAATCGTACGGATAGGAAGACAAAATAAAAAGAATTCCTGAAAAAGAAAAGAGTTCCGCCGAAAGTTTTGTCAACAGATTCATAAAATTTTGAAAATCAAGGACCTGCCGGGCCCAGGTTAGCCGGGGCAGGCGACGGCGGCAGCGATACCGCACCCGTCTCGACAGTCAGCAGCTTATCCGCCGTAAGCGGATCCTGATTCAGGAGTATACAAAGCGCCGAATAGAGCTCCGGCATCTGCTTTTTCATCGAATTGCTCCGCTCGAAGAACGTCTCTACACAAACAGCCCAGAATTCCTGGTAATTCGTCGCTGCATAAGGATCGAGAAGCGTGGTCTCCCCCGTCTGCATCCTCTGGAAGATGGGTCGGGCGACGGCGGAAAATTCGATGAAATGGTCGTGGAAAGTACTGTCGCGGCCTTCCTGCACCGTAAAATTGACATAGGTGAGGGCATGCGCCATTTCATGCAGACCTACATTCTGTCCATCGGAATAGTCGGCATATTCCCGAAAAAAATGATTCCATGAAAAATAGATGCCGTCTTCGGCCACATGTCCCTCGAACGGCTGGTTATAGAGGCCATACCGGTAACGGTCCTGGAGAATATGGATGGTCCGGAAATGATCGAGCAGGTAATGTTCCAGACCGAAGGTCAGCTGCACCGCCGTGGCGCTTATCAGCAGCGGCATGATCTCCTGCGGGGCTACATCGATGTAATCGAATTTCTTTGCCTCCATAAAATCCAGCACCCTTTGCAGGAAACGATCCCGGCCGGCAATGCTAAGACTCTTATAATAAGGATTATAGCGACCGAGCAGGTCGTCATAGTCGCGGTGTTTGTCCGCAAACAGCTGGCGAAGCCTGCGTCGCCGGAAAAATGCGGCGCCATACGCGGGCAGACCCAATAGGATAGCCCCGACCACCAGGTACAGGACCATATGGACAGCGTCAATCGTCATTCCCTGAAAATACAGGTTTTTAACACATTAGCCAAACGGACCCCGCCCCTTGCCACCTGATTGGTTTTAAATACCTTTGCACCTCGTAAATAGCCTGGAAAATGTATCGAACACACACTTGCGGGGAACTAAGGAGCGCTCAGATCGGTCAGAACGTCACATTGGCGGGATGGGTACAGACCATCCG